>JABDPQ010000051.1 GCA_013042695.1 Desulfobacterales bacterium
ATGGCACGACAATCTCAAGAAATTTCTCGGGATATTCACTATGCAGCCAGTGCCCGGCGCTAGCAATACCGACGACCTCGGAGTCTGGAAAGAAGTTTAGCCTCTCCGGCTCATGCTCCGGCAAGTAATAATCAGAGTCATTGCCTTTGATAAAAAGGGTCGGGACCGGGCAGGGGGCATATATCTCCAATTCTTCCAGTCCGATATGCAAATGTTGTAGAAATTTTTGCAGAACCGGGAGGTTAAGTTTCCAGATAAATTTTTCTGAGCGCTCATCCCTGCCGATATTCTTGGTCAGAAACGTGGCCAGGGATTGATCATTCAGTTTTGTTGCCAGTTCCTCTTTGATCGATCCTCTGCCATCGTGGGCTGCCAGATCAATTTCGAGAAGGGTCGTAATAATATTTGCATGAAAGGAGTTGTCCAGGTTGCGGTAGTCTGATGGGGCGATATCGACTATCACCAGTTTTCTTATTTTTTCTGGATCCAGCAGTCCAAACATCATCGCTAGTTTGCCGCCCATGGAGTGGCCGATGATATCAACGATACCAAGCTTCTTCTGCTCCAGATAGTGATTTAGATCGTCGCACATATCGGGGTATCTGTGGGTTTCTGCATGCGGTGATCTGCCGTGGTTTCTAAGATCGAGCAGATGAACGCTAAACCCTTGTTCTGCAAGAGCGCTACCGATGGTGACCCAGTTGTCGGACATACCGAAAACGCCATGAAGTATCAGAATGGGGGGACCGCTGCCTATAATCCGCGAGTATAGCTGCATAAACGTATATGACAATTTGTCATTTCTTTTTATAGTTCTCATGCTCTCGGCATGATACTGGGCTAAACGGATGCGCTCAAAAATCTCATAACAGAAACAGAAATACAAGTAAACCGATTTATCTGCAGATCGTCTGCGCGCAGGACTAAGAGCAGTATGACGGTGCAGGCAGATACACTTGATTATCCTCCTACAATGTAGTATAAAGTTATAGGTGCTAATGCCAAGGTGATGATATGAGATCTAAAATAAGTCGTTTGCTGATACTGCTCCTGAGCTTTGCTCTTGTGAGTTTTGGAGTTGCTCACGCCGGAGGTCTTGTCTGTATTCCAGGTTGTCCTCAGTGTAAACCTGTTGTGCAATTATCTTGCTGTGAAACGCAACCTTCCATGCATCAGGCTGCAGCAGCAGGTCATGCTGGCATGCAGGAAAAACAGCATTCGGTGCCAGAGTGCTGTCATAGTCAACTGTGTGCGGATCTTTTTTTCCAGGTGGATGAGATTGCTGCCAATGCACCCGCCACATTGGATTTGGCACGTAATGCATCTCAATCATCAATCATGGAGAACCAGCTTGTTTCTCTGCCTCTAAAAATGCTGCGGTCGCCGCGCAACTCGGCCCTGGCGGTTTCGCTTTATACCCGCAATTGTTCTTTGCTGATTTAAAAGCAGCTCATCCAACAGTAGATCCCCGTCGTCCAACCACAACTATAATTTCACAAGATCAGCCGGTGATCTTGGGAGGTATTTCATGAATCGTCTCGTAATGTCCTTATTGGCACTTTTTGTACTTATTTCAGGATTAATCTTGCCCGTAGATGATGGCGATGCCGCTTTCGGGCTGTTCGGATCGCATAAGAAGGCAAAAAGCGTTGATGGTCAGGTTCGTATCCCGCTTGCTGATGTAAATGATGGTAAAGCCCACTATTACCAATATAAAGATAAGGGAAATGTCGTTAAATTCTTTGTTGTTAAAAGTAAAGATGGCGTGATTAGGGCAGCTTTCGATGCCTGTGATGTCTGTTTTCCTGCCAAGAAAGGATATACCCAGGATGGAGATTTTATGGTCTGCAACAACTGCGGCAGGCGCTTCCATTCAAGCAGGATCAATGTTGAAAAAGGCGGCTGCAACCCTGCACCGCTTAAACGTCAGGTAGTCGGCGAAAGTGTCATTATTGCTGTGAATGATATTCTCCCGGGTGGTCGTTTCTTTTAGGAGGCAGCTATGAACCTGTTTACAATTCCGTTCAGGAATATGTTGAGAAAACCGACTAAAACAGTGCTCCTGTTCGTGGTCTTTTTACTTGGCGTGGTATCCATAGTTGCTTTATATCAGGTTTCGCTGGTTGTCGGACTGAGCCTGGAGCAGAAACTTACCGCATTCGGGGCCAACATTGTTGTTGCTCCGGCTACCGAAAAACTCAGTGTCAGTTATGGCGGCTTTCATATGGGCGATATGCTCTATGATGTCCAGGATATGTCTGAAGGAAAAACAACCCAGGCTATCCGTACCATCGAGCTTAAGGATCGAATCAGTGTGGTGGCGCCAAAACTTGTCACCATGGTAAAACTCAAAGATGTTGCAATCGCTCTGGTTGGTGTTCGCTGGGATCAGGAAAAGGGTATCAAAAGCTACTGGGCTACGGATGGCGCCTTTCCAACTCATGAGAAAGAGATCATGTTAGGGCATCTTGCAGCTGCGAAAATCGGGGTAGCAAACGGTGACACGCTCAACC
>JABDPQ010000055.1 GCA_013042695.1 Desulfobacterales bacterium
AATTCAATGGTATAGTCCTGGTTGACAATGCAAACACCGTCTGTCATGGCTTCAAAAATAGTGATCAGGTTCTGCAGGTCATTTTTCATTTTGAGAGTACCTTATTCGAGTTTTTTATTTCACACCAAGTACATGCCAACCAGATCATGAGAGGTATTAAATTGTTAGGCTAATATGGAAAGACACTTGCTTCTGTTTTACCTTGTAATTCCCAACAACCTAGCTTATTTCTCCTCTCTTTTCTAGATTATTTCAAGTGGAATTCTCCATGAGCGACTCACCATATCTACTCCAGTTGTAAGTTTAGGCCTGCTCAAGTTGGGTGTTTCTCAGATTGGTCAGGTTCGCACCAGCGACCCTAAGTTTTATGGGAATAAGCGCTGATGGAATGAACGGCAGGAGGAGGGGGGTTGTTTGCTTTGGGATTATGCAGCAGAATACAGTACCTTGCTTGTCCAGTCCACCAGCTGATAGTGTCAGTGATTACGGTAATTTTTGCGGTTGGCAGACGTTCTCAGCCTTAGCTGCACTCCGGCCACACCCTTGACAGTAATGCGTTGCTGGTTCGATCAGCGCAATATAAGCCGGCGGATCTTTAACGTGTAATTCATCAGCTACGTGTGCACAGAGTGTTTTTTCGTTATCATCGCTCATGATAGGCCTCCATGAGTGTTAAGAATTATAATAATAAATCCTACAAAGGAGCCACACATTCAGGTCGTTATGAAAAACAACGACCTGGTTTAAATTCTAGACACAGAGTGGTGATTGTCAACGACATTAAGAAGGCACAGTATATAGCTTCGCTTTGGTTGCATTGATCGGTACATAGGCTTTTAGAAAATTCCTACTATGGCGCCATTCACAAGACATTTGTTCCTGTCAGGGTTGATGGCCGAACATTTACATAATGCCTCCTTTTAATCACTCCTGATTAATGTACCTTTCTTTGAGGTGAGCAAGGAACCATGCTGGATTTGTACCTTCACCTGTTGCCTGCTCAATAATCTCCTGCGAGTCCATGGAACTTGCCTTACTCCAGATAGTATCTTTCAACCAATCATGCACAAAGGTGACATCTCCCTGCCCCAGTCTCTCATTCCAGTTAGGGTGAGTTCTCTTGATAGCAGCAAATAGTTGAGCACTGTTTACTGCTCCCAGCGTATATGAAGGGAAATAGCCAAAAGAGCCATCGGTCCAATGAATATCCTGCAGACAACCGTCGGTATAGTTCCCTTTTGTTGACAAACCGAGATAGTTTGTCATGCTGTCATCCCAGGCTTCTGGAATATCAGCGGCTTCGAGTTCGCCGTTGATAAGTTTGCTTTCAATCTCAAAACGAAGAATGACATGGAGGGGATAGCTCACTTCGTCTGCTTCCACACGTATATAGCTTGGGCGTACCTGGCTACAGGCAGACCAGATATGCTCACGTGATGTTTCAGATGTTTGAGGCAGATATTCATGTATCGATTTGGTAAAAAATGACAGAAAGGCTTTTGACAGAAACAAATGTTTTTCAAAGAGCAAACTCTGGCTTTCATGGATACACATGTTCCTTGAAGAGCCGATGGGAAGTCCCTCCCATTTGGAAGGCAGGCCGGCTTCATAGCTGGCATGCCCGGTTTCGTGAGCAGTTGCCTGGAGCGCGTCCAGGAAGTCGCTGCGGCGAAATCTCGTGGTTATACGATGATCACCTCGATCACCCGTGCTGAAAGGATGATTGCTTTCATCAAGGCGCCCCTGATTAAAGTTAAAACCAAGGTATCCCATTAGTTTCTGGTTGAGTTTTTTCTGAGCGCTTGTCGAGAATGGGCCATGGAAGACAGCAGTCTCAGCTGTTTGGCTCTCTGATATCTGTTTAACGAGACCTGGCAGCTCCGCTTTTAGCTCGACAAAAATCTGCTCGATGAGTTCACTGCTGTCGCCGGTGCAGTAAAGATCGAGTAAGGCATCATATGGTGTTTTATGCCTATCGGATGCCGCAGACTGCCGTGCCATAGCCTCCTGCCGTGACAAGTTGACCACTTCTCTGAAATTGAGCAAAAATGAATCCCAGTCATTATCCTTTCTCTGCTTTCTCCAGCCATGTTCGCAGAGAGAGCCTGCCAGTGATTTAGCCTTCACCAGATCTGAAGGAATGCACAGCGCCTGTTGATGCACTCTGCTCATCTCGAAAAGACTTCGTCGAGTCTCATCATCACACTCCTGCTGCAAGCAGTTTTCTAGAAGCTCTGCAAGGTAAGTAGAGGAGAGGAGCTCATGATGCATTGCCGAGAGCTCGGCAATGGAGTTTGATCGAGAGTGGTTGCCGCCCGGCGGCATCATTACCAGCTGGTCCCACTGAAGAAATGTAACGGCATGATTCAGCCGCGCAAGTTTACCAAAATGCTCTTTGAGCAGTTCATATGGTTTGGACATCTCTTATTCGTTTATTGACACAATTATTGAGTTGAAACCACTATTCTTTGCCAAAGAACACATACCCCCTTTTGCAGCAATATTTTCGCACAATCTATCTTGTTTTGCCTGCTTTTTCTAGATCCTTCTCATTTCTTCCCCGTTGAGGCCACCTGCTCTTGAAAAAACATGCTGCAGACGAGCGGTTGCTCTTCTCCTCATTTGCGACAGCTCCTCAAAGAGCGAGTATAACGAGGGTACAACTACCAGGGTCAAAAAAGTGGCCACCATGAGACCGAAAATAACCACAACCGCCATCGATCGCCACCACTGACTTGATTCACTCACCCAAGAGATCGCCAAATGATGAAAATCAAATGATATGCCAGTAACCATAGGCAGGAGACCGAGAATTGTTGTGACTGCCGTCAGAATAACCGGACGGAGCCTGGTAGCACCAGCGGCAACTACAGCCTCCTGAACGCCCAGGCCCCGTTTTCGCAGCTTATTGATGTAATCTACCAGTACAATAGCGTTGTTTACGACGACACCGGCCAGGGAAATAACTCCGACACTGGTCATGATTATACCGAAAGGCTGACGAAACAGGGCCAGTCCCAGAAAAGCCCCGCCCAGAGAAAGGACAACCGAGGTCATTATGATAAAGGGCAAGGTGATGGAATTAAACTGGCTTACTAAAACAAAGAAGATTAGAAACAGGGCAATAACAAATGCCTTGACCAGAAATTCTTCTGATTCTTTCTGCATTTCCAATTCTCCGGTGAAGTCCAGAGCGTAACCGGACGGTAGAGGAAACTCCTTTAACAATACTTCAGCCTGAGCACGGGCCACCGGTCCGGGGATAATAGTCTCATTTACATTAGCCTTTATCGTTACAACCCGCCGATTGTCAATTCTAACAATATCGCCACTGGCACCGGTATACTGAATATCCGCCAAAGTGGAAAGAGGCACCATTTCGCCCGACGGTACGGGGATCATCAATTCCCTCAGGACATTGGTCAAGCGCCGGTCTGCCTCCGGCAATTGTACGGTTATATCATAATCCTTATTACGCTCTCGAAAGGAGGAAACATCCAGGCCGTTGTAAGCGGTTTTCAGTGCGAAACCAATCATGTCGGTGGTCAGGCCAAAAAGTGCTGCTTTTTGCCGGTCGATAACCACCTGTATAGAGGGAGTTCCCTCGCTGTAATCATCACGCACATCCAGGACGTGCGGTATTTTAGCTATCATTTCCCTGATCTGTTTGGATAATTTGCCAAGCACGACCAGATTATCGCCGGCGATTTCGATATTGATCGGCGCTCCTGTTGCCGGCCCTTCCTCACCCGCAGCAATGGTTATCTTTGCACCTGGGATATCGGCCACCCGATTTCTTATATCCTCTATGGTTTCGGAAACGGAACGCTTCTGTTCGTCAAGATCAATAAATCTGACACCGATATTGTTCGGTGTGTTGCTGCTGAACATGGCAGCGCCACCAGCCGTGCTTACTGCCTTGGTAAAAATATTTTTGATATTACCAAGATCACTTGGGCCCATGAAACTGCTCCCGTCAGCTTTCTGATGTTGCTTGCTCTCGAAGACATTGGCATACATTTCTTCTGAAATATCCTCAGCACTGTTCGACCCGCCTGCAACACCTCCTGCAATTGCCACTTCTACTCTTTTTACCAGCCGGTCGATATATTCAAGGTCTGCACCTTCAGGTGGTTCTACATTAATGTACATTGATTTGGGCTGTATATCGGGGAAAAATTCAATCGGTTTTTCCAGTCCGATAACGAGCATCCATCCCTGAACCAGGAGAACCAGAGAAGCAAAGGCGGTCATAACGATAATAATCGGCCGTTTAATTGCAAATTGAAGAACCCGGGTATATCTCTTCAACATTTTCCCTTTTATCTCTACAGGTTTTTCACCGGCTGCCGTTATTGCATCAATGGACAGTTTATTTTGATGCCTGGTGCCCGTGGTTTTCATGAACATTGATGCCAGTGCTGGATTGATCACCATAGCCACAAAGAGACTTGATGTCAGCGTAACGATCAGGGTCAGCGGCAGGTAGCGCATGAACTCACCCATTATCCCCGGCCAGAAAAGCATCGGGGAAAAGGCGGCCAGAGTTGTCAGTGTAGATCCGATTATCGGGTAGGCCACCTCTGATGTCGCCCGCTTTGCTGCTTCAAACCGGGGTGCTCCCTGTTCCATGTAGCGATAGATGTTTTCGATAATGACAATAGCATTATCCACCAGCATACCCAGTGCCAGTGTCAGGCCGAAAAGGACCACGACGTTCAAGGTGATGCCCATGAGATAAAGAAACGTGAATGAGAGTAGCATCGAAAATGGTATCGCCATACTGACCAGTATGGCGTTTCGAAGTCCCATGGCAAAGAAAATTACCACGACAACCAGAAAAAGCCCGCTGAGAATATTATTTTCCAGGTCAGCCACCATGTTTTTTGTATCACTGGCTTTATCCATGACCTTGACGATCCCAGTGTTCTTTGGCCAGGCAGGTTTTGCCTTCTCGATCAACTCATCAACCTCATCGCTGATCGATATGATATTCTCACCGGAACGTTTTTTTACGGCGATACTGATCGCCTCCCGGCCATCGAGTCTTGATCGGCTCGTTTCTTCTTTAAATCCGTCAATTACCATTGCCACGTCTTTAAGATAGACTGGCTGACCGTTATGCGTGCCCATAACCAGGCCGTAGATCTCATCCGGGCTTTTAAATTCTCCTGGCACCTGCAGCTGAAATCGCCCAGCGCCCATGCGGATTGCTCCCCCGGAAGTATTTCGATTTTCGCTGAACAGTTTCTCTTGAAATGTGGCGATTGACATTCCGTAATAGGTCAATTTATCAGGGTTGACTTCCACCCGTATCTCGCGCTCAAGCCCACCGGTAATCTCGGCTTCGAGAATACCTGAAACAGCTTCAATATCATCCTTTAAATCATCGGCGACATCCTTTAAACAAGGTAGACCGCACATACCGTAAAGGGAATAGACAGCAATTGGCAGTTCGGATAAATTCACTTCAAAGACGGCAGGATCATTTTCAAGATCAGCGGGCAGCTGACTTTTTGCCTCATCCACCTTATCTTTGACATCCTGAAGGGCCTTTTCAATGTCAGTTCCAGTGACAAATTCTATATTTATTGAAGAAAGCCCTTCGGAACTGACAGACTGGATTTTTTTTACCCCTTCGATCCCTTTAAGTTTTTTCTCTATCTCAATGGTGATTGCAGTCTCGATATCGGTTGGAGAGACGCCCTGGTAGCTGGTGGAGATAAAGACATACGGGATGGTTATGTCCGGATCGTTTTCCCGTGGAATTACCAGGTAACTGTACACCCCTAAAGCGATGATGATAACCGCAAGCACCATCACGGTTACGGACTTGTTAACGGCTGTATCAGAGATAATCATAACAATACCTCCAGAGAATCGTTAATAACCCGTACAACGTTTAATTTATGTCCCTGATCAATGTCCCTGTGACCTTCGACAACAATGCGACTGCCGTAAGAGAGCCCCTCAGTAACCTGCACCCGCCAGTCCTCAATTATGCCGAGTTCAACCGGCAGCTGCCTGGCAAGGCCATTTTCTTCGATGTAAACGTACTGCCGGTCCTGTCTCTTGATGACGGTGAACAGAGGC
>JABDPQ010000057.1 GCA_013042695.1 Desulfobacterales bacterium
GAGCCGTTGGAAAATATATCCGTATCTCACCACAGAAGGCACGAATAGTTGCAGATGTGGTTCGTGGAATGAATGTTGATCAGGCAATTACCACCCTAAAGTTCATGCCCAAGAAAGGTGCTGGAATTTTACGGAAAGTTGTCGAATCAGCGGTTGCAAATGCAGCCCAGGATGATCAGCTCGATGTAGACAACCTGTTTATTAAGAGAATTTTCATCGATGGCGGTCCCTCCCTTAAACGGATAAGACCAAGAGCTATGGGACGGGCGACGCGTATCATCAAAAGAACGAGTCATATTACCGTTATTCTTGATGAATCGTAACTATACGAGATAAAAAGAGTATAGAACACAGATCATGAATTACTAACCACCTACTGAGTTGGAGGATTATTTTGGGCCAGAAGGTTAATCCACTAGGACTAAGACTGAATATTACCCGTACATGGGACTCGATCTGGTACGCAAATAAGGATTACGCTACGTATCTTATCGAAGACCAAAAGATACGTAAATATTTGAAAAAACGTTTATATCATGCCGGTCTTTCAAAGATGTTAATCGAGCGTACCGGTGAGAAGCTTAGAATTAAACTTTTTACCGCCCGCCCCGGCATCGTTATAGGTAAGAAGGGCGCTGAGATCGAAACGCTGAAAAAAGACCTCGAGAACTTAATCAATAGGACGGTAACGCTTGATATTCAGGAAGTAAGACGGCCTGAAGCGGATGCGCAGCTTGTGGCGGAGAGCATTGCTTCGCAGCTCGAACGACGGGTTGCATTCAGGCGTGCGATGAAAAAAGCAGTTAACTCTGCACTACGTTTTGGTGTCCAAGGCATAAAAATATCTTGTGCCGGCCGTCTTGGCGGCGCTGAAATGTCGAGATGTGAGTGGGTGCGTGAAGGCCGAGTTCCTCTCCATACATTGAGGGCAGACGTCGATTATGCCCTGGCCGAAGCCAGTACGACCTATGGCATCATCGGGGTAAAGGTGTGGATCTTCAATGGTGAAGTTTTAGACGAACAAGAGGAAATGGCCTAATTATTGACGCATTGGTGAGTGAAAACATACCAGCTTATTGTGGAGTGTGAGATATGTTGAGTCCAAGAAAGGTTAAACATAGAAAGGTATTTACCGGCAAATTAAGAGGAGCGGCCCACCGTGGATCCTCAATTTCGTTTGGCGAATATGCCCTTAAGGCTACCACCAGAGGTAAGATGACAGCCCAACAGATAGAGGCTGCTCGTGTTGCCATTAACAGGAAAATTAAACGTGGCGGAAAAGTCTGGATCAGAGTTTTCCCAGATAAACCAGTTACAAAAAAGCCTGCAGAGACGAGAATGGGAAAAGGTAAAGGGAGTCCAGAATACTGGGTTGCGCCCATACGTCCTGGAAAGATCCTATACGAGCTTGCGGGCGTTGATGAGGAACTTGCAGTACGGGCTCTTACTCTTGCTGGAAATAAGCTTCCGTTCAGAACTAAGGTTGTTTCTAAAAGGAGTATATTATGAAAGCAGAAGAGATTCGCAAAATGTCAGAAGAGGGTCTCGAAAAAAAGGAAAAAGAACTACGTGAAGAATTGGGGAACCTGTCATTTCAGCATAAACTCAGACCCTTGGAAGATGCTTCGCGCCTAAAGAAAATTAAAAAAGATATTGCGCGCATACAAACTGTTATTAATGAAAAAGTTCAGAGTTAACGAACACTGTCAATAATTTATAGCAAACATAGGTCGCGCTACAAAAGCTTGAAATTACATTATGAGCGAACAAAAAAAATCAAGAAAAACAAGGACTGGTTCTGTTGTCAGTAACAGAATGGAAAAAAGCGTGGTTGTCCGGGTTGAACGTAAATTTCGTCATAAACTCTATGGAAAGTATGTAAAAACCAGTGTCAAGTATCTCGCAGATGACCCAGGAAACCAATGTAATATCGGTGACTTAGTTCTTATTGAAGAGTGCCGTCCGCTGAGCCGTAGAAAACGATGGCGAGTAAAATCAATACTTGAACAGGCCATTTAACGCAAACTGTTACAACAGGTAAGAAGTAAACCTGTTTATGCTGGCGTAGAATCAGGTGACACTATGATACAAACAGAAACAATGCTAAATGTCGCTGACAACTCAGGGGCAAAGAAAGTTCTTTGCATCCG
>JABDPQ010000004.1 GCA_013042695.1 Desulfobacterales bacterium
ATTTAGAACGGCTGACGGCCCAAAATGGCACACTCATTCTATCAGGCTTGATCCATGGCGATCAGACAACCAGTATCGCAGATCGTTTTACGTCAAGAGGCTTCAGTTTGATGCAGGAAGAACAGGAAAAAGAGTGGAGTGTTTTGAGATTTATAAAAAGGTGATGTCTTATTCCGTCTCAGACGTTCGGATTGGGGACAATTGGTAATCATCGTCATAGATGATGGCCATACCATCTTCCTGATGCCTGATGACGATCCCGGATACGTTGACCCAAACCGGTTTTCCCTGATAATTGCGCAAGCTTTCGAAGGAGAGAATAAAACGAAGCTTTTTTAAATCTTCAAAATCGATGAGAAACTCCAGGTATACCTTGCTGGCAACCGGTAGTGGATCCGTGGTGCTAATGAAAACGCCTCCAGAACTTATATTTGCCGTTATCGACTCAAAGAACACTTCTTTGCCACCGCTGCCTTGGGTGGAGATCCGCACCGGAAGGAGCATGGAAAAACGTTCATTGAGACGTTGTTCAGGTCGGTATTTGTCTGTGTTGGGATCAGGCGCCATAAGGTAGCATCTTCAATAGCTGGTAATTATTCCTTGTTTAATACATAGAGGAAAGCTCAGGGAATGTCAAATTGTATGAAAGCTAGAAAACCCTCTTCATTAACGAGAAATATTATTTCTCAAGGTGTTGTAGAGGCTTTAGGAACGTGTGGAAATCTGGTGCTACGATGAACAGGTTCTTTTTTGAACCAGCTGGAGATGCTTCTTCTACAGTCACACTTGATAAAGAAGAATCTCATCATCTCGCCAACGTTCTCAGATTACCCGTTGGCATGGAGGTAGAATTATTTGATGGGACTGGAAATCTCTACGCCGGGCGGATTAAAACAACAGGAAAACGAGTTACCGTCCGGTTACTGGAGAGGGTGGTCAGCGATAGTGGAAAGAAGACAGCTCTTTGGGTCTATCAAGGTGATTTGAAGGGTAAGAAAATGGATCTTGTAGTGCAGAAATGTACTGAATTGGGTGTGGATTATTTTGTCCCGTTTACCAGCGGCCGGAGTCAGGGCCGTCTTGAGAGGGAGCGCTGGGAGCGCAAAAACGAGCGCTGGGAAAAGATCATTAAATCAGCCTGCAAACAGAGTGGACGCTTAAGGTTCATGGAGGTGATGGAGAAACAGACCCTGGAGCATATATCTGCATTTGCTAGAGAGACTGAACCAGCAAGGAAGATTTTGTTCTGGGAAAATGAGCCTGCCAGACGCCTGAGCGATTTTGACTGGCACTTTCCTGAACATCGCATTTGCCTGATGCTGGGAACGGAAGGAGGATTTTCTGTTCAGGAGGCCAAGGCTGCTCAATCTCATGGCTGGCAGGTCGTCAGCCTCGGCAGGCAGATTCTGCGTGCTGAGACGGCAACGATTGCAGCGGTGTCTATAGTGCAATATCTACTCGAGAGTTAATTGGGAGTTCCGTATATATTTAATCTTATGGCATAATCTTTTCAATTACCGATTCCTGGATCCAGCCCTTGCGTCCCGTTTCATCCGTGATGTAGTGAAAATCATTATGTTGCTTATGGCTCATCACCAGACGTCCTGATTGAATCTGTCCGATTGATGATGCTGAGTTAAAGGGTGAAATCAGAAGCCTGGAGTCATTAATGACCACCGAATGATGCCATTGCTGATATTGAAGTATGGTGCCGGAGGCCCCTAAAACGAGAAGCGTGGAACATAATATAATGACGAGTGACTCTACGAGTAAGGATCGTCTCTTATTTTTCCTGAACAGTGAGAAAACCAGATAGATCACAAGTGCACTCAGACAGACAAGAGACCACTGGGTAACGGAAAACAGGCCAAAGAACTGCTCGGTCAGAGAGGGGTCTTTCGGGAACAAGCCTTTTTCTTTTCTGATCAAAGAGAGGTTGCCTGATATATCGGAGTCATCGGGGTCAAGGCATTGAGCTCGAAGATAATGAAGTACGGCGCGCCCGGTCTGGTCGAGCTGTGCATAACTATTGCCGATGTTATAGAGAATTTCAACTGAGATGCCTTCGGAACCAAGCGCTTGATAACAGGTGATGGCTTGTTCGTAGGAGGTGTCGTGATACAGAGAATTGCACCTGTCAATTTCACTAACATCTAATGCAGCCAAAGCGAAGCTGCCGACCACCCCAGCCGCAATGAGGGCAGCAGCAAGTATGAAAACGTTTCGACTCAGCATAGTGTGGCAATCTTTTCTGTTATGCGTGTGTGAAGATTATTTCTATCTTCCGCAGAAAGGGTGATTGCCCCAAATCGCGCTTCATCGGCACGGGCAAATAATTCAGTTATCGCTGAATCTGGGCCGAGTCTTTTTTGAATATCCGCCGTCGTCAATGATGTTGGCTCAACCTGCCATATAAGTGCAAGGAATGTGCTTATATGTGGCGGAATATGTCCCAGGTAATCAGAATTACGCATTGATTTTGCGCTCTCAAGAGTGATCTCCAATTCTCTTCGTTTTTGGGCAATGTCCTTTTTATAAGAAATTTCCGGGTGTCCGGCGAGAAACTGGGAGCGGATTCGATAGCCACTGACTGCGCAAATCATCAGAACACAGAGC
>JABDPQ010000232.1 GCA_013042695.1 Desulfobacterales bacterium
CCCCCCGCCTCCCGCACCAGTCCTAAAAGAGGATGAATTAAAACTCTCAGTACCAAAGCCAAATTGCCGAAGAATTTCATTAAGATCAAAATTTCTAAAAATATCTTCCTGTGAGTAACGCTGATGGAAACCGTCAGAGCCATACATATCATACTGCTTTCTCTTTTCAGGGTCAGACAGGACAGCATATGCCTCGCTGATCTGCTTGAACTTCTCCTCAGCCTCTTTATTGCCGCTATTTGTATCCGGATGATATTTCAGGGCGAGCTTTCGATAAACTTTCTTGATCTCTTCAGAGCTGGAAGTTTTCGATACACCAAGTATCTCGTAGTAGTCCATCTGTCTTAAAATTGCTTCGACTCAGCTTGGGAATTACTTTTCGGCTTACCATTTCGTGACTCGCTCCACAATATGAATGGTTTGTGAGGCAGACAAGCCTTTATGCGAACTCTTCCTTTATTGTACTACTATAAGAAGCTATGTCTAAAAAATAAGACGTTATTAGCGAAGATGCCAAATAAAATAAAATGCGGTTTTTCCTGGCACTGAAAATCTTGCCTGTAACAGAAAAAACCGCTATTCTCTTAGTTGGTAAAATCATCTCCAAGCAACCGAAGAGATTTTAAGAATACTCTGCAAACTAGAACGGAACGTCTTCCCCAACTCCCCCATAACCAGGTGAAGGTTCAGGATATCCCTGGTCCTGTAGGCCGCCACCTTGCGAGCCGCCGCCAGTCTCACGTCGATCAAGCATTTTCATTTCTCGTGCGACAATTTCAGTAGTCCAGCGGTCATTGCCATTTTGGTCCTGCCACTTGCGAGTTTGAATTTTACCTTCGATATAGACTTTTGACCCTTTATGAAGATATTCGCCACATATTTCGGCCAATTTACGCCATGCCACAATACGGTGCCATTCTGTTGACTCCTGCGATTGTCCCTCTTGATCTCTCCATCTTTCAGTAGTCGCAACATTAAACGTTGCTACAGCAGAGCCGCTCTGTGTGTACCTGATCTCTGGATCTGCTCCAAGGTTGCCGACAATGATCGCTTTGTTTATCATCACTTATCTCCATCTGCTCAGTAAATTGAATTGTTTCATCCAGACTATACGATAGTTGCGATAAAGAACAAGGGGATTCTCACCGTTGAGGGTTCAGTCATATCGCTACCGCTGTACCGATGCGTCAAGCATCGCACCCAAACCGCCTTTTTGAGCAGGAACAAACCCCATCACTTCCTGCCATATTTCGTCACTTTCCATACAAAAATAGATGCATGTCTTCGGGTCTACAACTGCAGAGAGCTTTTGATATATTGTTTTGTAGATAGAGGTCCTCAGTGGTCTGAAATACCGCTGTTTTTTATCAAGCCCTTCAATAAATTCGTGGTAGAAAATCGTTGAATGAGGAAATCGACCAGTGGCAATATCTTTAAGTTTAGGCAGATAACGAAACCCACCCAGCGAAATCCATCGAATAGCAGATTTTGGAACCGCTGAGAAGAGCGCATCGATAGTATACTCATAGCCCTCCTGCCAGTTATCGTGTGCGATAATCGGGTCAAAATGAAATGAGAGCGGGTATCCCCAAGATGCACATTTAGCGGCTGCCTCCAATCGCTGTTCCAAGGTTGCGGCACGAAATTCCTCATGTGCCATTATCTCAGGACTATTCAAAGACCAGGAAACAATCGTCTTATCATTATGTTTCAGGTCTTTGAGATTATCAACGGCGGCACACTTTGTTTTCAATTCAAGAATAACATTTCCCCACTGTCCAAAAAACGGTACGAGTTTGCGACTTAATTCGGTAATTCTGTCAAGAGCCATCGAATCGCTGAACTCTCCAGTCCCTATGCGCGAAAAGGCTGAAGCCTCAGCATCTATTTTTTTTTGCAATTCATTGAAAAGATCATCGATATTGACAAAAAATGAGATATACGGATTATTCAAGTATGCTTGCAGAATACAATATACACAATTCATGGGGCATCCCATGCCGACGTTAATCACCTGGTAGTCACAACATCGATATTCCCTTGTTGCTGGGCATCCTTTTAAAAATTCACCCTTATTCGAGCACAACAATAGACTTTTCTTGCCAGTGCTCAGATTTGCCGGATAATTGCCAGCGACAATGTTGTCAAAATCCTTATCATCGACAATCGTCACAGGCAGGCCGGCTCTTGCAATGATTTCTTCGGCATACTGATTACCACGACTCGATGCTTCAAGAAAAATCTTTTGCAGATATCTTGAAGGATCTTTCCAGTCAATGTTACTATGACGCTTCAATTTCATTTCGATTTATTTTCCGAGACAATAAACTTGTGCCAGACGCAGGTAGAAATTACCTTTATCGGGTCTTCCATGCTTTTGACACCCTTTCCCATATAC
>JABDPQ010000072.1 GCA_013042695.1 Desulfobacterales bacterium
ATCAACTCGGCACGCCGAACGACATTGACGGTGCGAATGCCGTCTGCTTGCGCAAATCGGATCAGGTTGATACCAACACCAGAGTTGGCGGCGTCTTGGATCACCCAGTCGCCTGTGGTTAGGGAAACATAGTTCCTGAGCATAAGATACGCAGTAGCGGCATTGACTTTAAGCATCGCTGCCTGAGCAAGTTCGATTTCTGCCGGGAGTCGAATGAAGGATTCAGCCTTGTCACGGATTCGCTGTACCCAGTTGGCACGCCCCAAGCTCATGACTTTATCGCCAACCTTGAACGAGGTCACCTCCGATCCGACAGCGGACACAATGCCGGTACCCTCAATGCCAAGAGGGCATGGGGTTTGTGGTCTGCTAGCGTAGTTTCCCTCGATCAACAGAATATCGGCCGGATTGATTGAGCAAGCGATGACGTCAACAAGAATTTCCTCTTTGCCTGGCGCACCCGGATCGGGCACTTCAATACATCGAACAACTTTTTCTGCGGTACCGATGGCGGTGAGTTTGGCCGATTTCATATTCGCTTTCTCCAATAGTGTTTTAGAATGAGAAATTTATAGTATTTTGTAAGTTTATAGGCACCTGAGATGACCTAAGTATAGAAAGATTTAAGTATTCTTCAGGTAAAGAAAAGTGGAGTTTAAGTATAATGTAAAAAAATAGAATATGTTACGTATGTCTGTCAAGATCGATATTCACCTGCCCTGCTGACGAAGCTTGCCAAGGTGGAGACAATTCTGAAGGAGAACAGGAACAAGGTAAATTTAGAATAATTGCCGCTATTGTTATGATTGGTTTTGGCGACCTAAAATCGTTGAAGTTCTGGATGTTCTACCTACATAGGCAACAGAGACTATCAGCGAGGAGTTGGTTCACAATCTCTTTATTTTGGAAAAAGAAACTGTAGCTGTAGTCGCAACTGCCAGTCGGCTCCAAAGTCCGAGGTGACAGCGTTATAATATCCGCTCACCTGAGCATTGATTGGTTGACTGCCGATATTGAAAATTTTGCCGATACCGCCTCCGAAAGGAACTGTCCAGGTGTTATCACTATCGGCCTCCCAGTTCGCTGTAATTATCGGAGCACTGGTGAGATACCAGCCATTGGGCATGTTATAATTGATAAAATATTGCCAGGTGAAAAGATTGACATCTTGGTCACTAGACCCTGCAAAGGACCAGACATTGCTAAGCAGAGAGCCTACTACCCATTTGCCGGGCATAGCGAGCAACACAACAGAGGCACCGGCTCCCCATTTATCTGAGCCAAGCGCATCGTCAGTTGCAGTAGGCAATAAGAAGACAGGCCCAACACCCCAGGTCAGTCGCTTTGAGCCTTTGGGGGAGAAAAAACCAGTAAAGGTTGTATCTCCGAGGCCGTTGATGCGACCTTCGCCACCTGTCAGTATATCAGGTTGAGAAACTACTGGCAGGATTGTCCGGGTAATTAAATTAAGGTTGTCAGTAATCCCAAACGGCCAGACTGGCTGTATGTTCAGAATATTTTGTGTTTCATTATCGGGCCCGATACCAAAATTGGTATTATTTTGCAGGGGCAGGCTGATCAAGTTCGCAATGGGGTTCTGAGCTTGTTTAGCCAGATCCGAATTGTCAGGATTGCTACTATTGACATAGTCGGCCAGAAACACCATTGAAAAACAACATACAAGAATACATATACTACTTTTCATCTTTTCAACCCTTATAATTGACCACCTATTTGGAATATAAGTTTCTCTCCAGATCGGACCAATCAGCTCGTACAGTATTTACATTAATAAAGCCTGTCTATTACTCCGTTGGCATCAGTTGGCTACGCACATTTGTATGTACCTTCCATCCCATTCCTTCTAATTCTCTGAGAGCCAATGCGCTGAAATCACCCAACGCCCATATTTCAGGTTCATCCCCTTTTGACTTTTTCGCTTTTTCGATTAAGGAACCTGCTAAATCGGCTACCATTTCACTCCAGATAATATGATCGCTTGGTAGAACCAGCACGATAGTACCATCATCTTTTTCTGCTCGGGCCAAGCGTGCCATGGGAGCAAGGCGCTTAAGTGTGGCTACATTCTTGTGGTAACCGGCAGTCAAAACAGCTGATTCTGTTAAAATCTTTGCCATGACTGGATTACTTGCCTGAAGGGCGATCTTTACGTACAACTCCAGATTATCCACACCCTGCATGGAATCAAGAGTTGCAACCAGCACTGTTTGCAGAGCTGGTGAAAATGCAGGATTGTTGAGAAACAATTCAATCGTATCCTCATTCATTCCCATCCCCGACAACTTATTCTTGTTTTGCAGCCAGAGTTCAGAAGAGGGTGTCGTGTTAATCGCCTCATTCAATAATCGAGCAGTACCGGAAGTTGTCAAGATTACACCGCCGACACCAGGTACAGCACTTGTTAGCACTCCCACCCCAAGTCCACCGAGATAGTCTGCCCAAGCAAGCCTGTCTAGTTCTGTTTGTAAGACCTCATTACGCGAGTACATATTAACTCGAAATTGATTAGCAATCTGACCCTTGGATTTGGAGAAACCAATCAGCTGCTCCACCTTGCTATCTTCGGCTCCTGTAACCTCACGTTTACCTATCGTTCCCTTTGCTCGATTGAACAAACTGCCGACCCCGGCAGCTGCACTTTCAAATGTTCCTTGCGGGTCATCAATGAGGTTTTTTAGCCCGGCAGCTGTGTTCTTGCCCGACTGTTTTAGAGACTCAATTGCCGTGTCGTCAGTTTCAATCTTTTTCATTGCTGCAATTGCTTCAATTTCTTGGATAAGGATATACAATGAACTGGTGCTGATTACTTTGACAGTGCCAAACGTAGTATTGACGCTGTAATGATTAAGCACCCCATCGTTATGTACCTCCTCATCAAGTGTATAGTGGTCACCCTTCAAAACTTCAGGTTTAAGAAAAGTCTGGGCCTTGAGTATTCGTGGTTGTTCAAACTCAGCCAAAACGTATTGCGGCTGTACGACCTGCACAAAGCAAAGTGCAAAAAAACAAATGATAACCGGAATGCAACCGATCAGTATTTTGACTCTCTTATCGTAGAACACGCCATACCTCCGAGTAATGTATAAGTGTGCTAATCGTAACTCTATTAAAAACCGCCAGTTGTGTTGCTTATTGCCACCGAAAAAACCAGACCAGTAACACAAAGTGCTAAGTTCTGTTTGATGATCCTGACTATTTCTTGAGAGCGTGCTATAAATTATAGGACTTTCGGTTTAGCAGTATCAACGATCAAACTCATCTGCGGTAATGATACAGTTTTCAATTTCCACAGATGAGCAGCTTTTTAAAGTATCTATTGTTTTGATGGTTGCCAAGACATAAAGGTTTCGACCGTTTCCTTCGATTCCGGGCGTAAATTTTCGATGCCCTCATATGGTTTACCCTTACCGAGCTTCGCATGGGGGTATTTCGCAATCGTAATCATGTGTCGCTTGATCATATCCTGGAAGCTTGCACCGGACCATAGCGGAAGTCCAACGAATGCCTCTTCCTCGCGAGGATCGCGGAAGAGATTAAAGACAGGTGCAGCGGCACCCGGTACACCTGGCGGAGGGACGTGCATTTTAAACTCCTGCTTCACGACCGAACGAAGCACCTCATTTTCGTATATATAGACATAATCACGGCGACCATGACGTTCGCCCTTGAGAAGCAATGCAGTCTGGTCTATACCATCAATTACACGGTCGGTAGGGATATACTTTTTGGCCTGGCCAAGCCGGGCGAAAGTCGTATAGAGATCAGCAACGTGGATTATGTCACCGGCGGCACTCCCAGCCTCTATCACGCCAGGCCAGCGAACAAATGCATCGACGCGCACACCGCCCTCCAAATGATCAGTTTTTCCACCACGATAGACCAATTCGCTGAGACCACTTGTATAGCTGGGGTAAAGGTGCATCAGACCGTTGTCTGCCATCAGCACGATCACAGTATTTTCTGCAATGCCAAGTTCATCGACCTTGCCAATTACCGCGCCAAGCATGCCGTCGAGGCGTTGAAGTTTTTCGGCGAAATGACCGCCGTTCAACGACTCGTTTTGCTCCTGATCGTTCACAAAATTGAGCGGCCAAAGGGGCCAGTACTGGAGGAAAAACGGGGCGTCTCCTTTGGCAAGTTTTTCAAGTTGTTCAAGGGTCTGGCGCTGGTAACGAAGGTTCATTTCAACATAGTGCGCTTGTGTCCATTTCTCACCAGGTTTAAGATCAATCTCCTCTGCCATACTGCCCTTGGTGGCCTCTACACCGGTAACCAAACCGCTTGGCTTAAACTTTTTATCGAGCGCGAAGGCATTTGATTGTGTTTTGTCAGCAAATCCAATCAGCCTGAATGCGTCGGCAGCTTCATCGGTCATCAACGACAGTTGTACCTGTTGATGTAACGGAAAAGCAGCATAGTCGAATCCTTGGTTATGTGGGTAGGCTTGTTCAATGTCACCTTGGTGCCATTTACCAACATGAGCCGTTCTATACCCTGATTCAGAAAGGACCTCGGCGATAGTTACTTCATCTGCACCGAGTCCTTCGCCAACCAAGGCAACTTTTACTTCTTTGATGCCCACACGAACGGGATGGCGACCAGTGAGCATTGCGGCACGGGTCGGTGTGCAGGACGGCTCTGTGTACATTCGCATCAGAGACAGGCCTTCCTCTGCGAGCTTGCTGATCTTCGGGGTACGTATGCCCATGACGTAGTTAAGCTTCCGGTTTCCCATCTGCCCGAAGCTCACATCATCAATGAGGATATAAAGTATGTTTGGCGGCTTCCCCCCATTCTTTTGGCGGATAGTAGCGAGAATCTGATCGACCTCTTTGTCTTCAGCATCCCATTGTTCACCATATTGTTGGCGAAGAAACTCAAACTCGCCGTCGTGAATAATGCCATTTTCAGCATGCACACTTGAAGTACCCAAAAAACATAGTGCGGTAACAAAGAGTGCTATACGTATGTGTTTCATTTGCTGCTCCTTAGATTAATAATATTAGCGTGAACTACTTTCTTGCCCGACAGTTTTGATAGACGGAAAAATTCAGGAGTGGTGCAATTCTTAAAAACAATCAACTAACCTATACACCGAGAAGCTGTTATCATCTCTTTTACCATCGGATGTCAATTCCAATAAGTGGGCCGTGTACGGTTGTATCGTATGTGAATTTGTTAATCCCACCGCCAGTTTCATAGTCGGTACCGATACCACGGTAGCCTGCTACAAAAGCGATATTTTTCCAGGGCTGAAAATCGATTAACACCATCCCTTGCCAGGTGAAATCAGAGGACGCACCGAAACCGCCGATATCACCGTATAGTTGTAGAGACCACTTGTCAGAAAAGGCATAATTGTAGCGAAGCCCGATAATTGGGTCGACCCAGTCCTGGTTACCGTCAAGATTGACACCGAGGTTATTCAGATTGACCCCTGAATCAAGTTTGGTATATCGTATCCCTGCAACTCCATCGAGGGTGTGATTACTGTTAAAAAATCTATAAATTCCGGCTAGATTGATGATTTGAGAGTTAAAATCGACATCAACATCGGCCATATCATTTGCTTTTTCGGTACCAAGGTCGAGATAATTGTAATCAAAAACAAAGCCATACTTTTTTCGATATAAGCCGTTAAACCGGACGGTGAAGACACCCTCAAGATTGTCCCAAATATCGCCGAAATCAATGCTGACACTACTTGTTCTTCCCCTAATACCAATGTCTCCATCAATAGCGATTGCCCATAGGTAGAAGGGAGCCAAGTTAAATTCCCAATTGGATTCTTCTTGGGACCAAGCAGCAGAGGGAACCAGAATAGTGACTAAATATATAACCAAACACTTATAAATTGATAACATCACGGATCCTCTTTAAAAGGTTAAAAAAACAAGTTTAGTTTCAACTAAGAGTCGACCTCAGATTATATGTAGTTATATAATACTGAAAAAATTAGTGGGACATCAAAAATCAGACAAAACACGCAAAATGGCTGAGAACTTTTATTTTAATCGTGATTTTGAAGCGTTTGAAGAATTTGCAGAAAACCTCCGGCTTTGGAATATTCAGATTCGTAAACTCCAATGTGGTGAATCAACTAACACCCTCAAGCAGTTGCAGTTAGGGGAAATGCAGCTTGCCTATGGCTTTGTTCCGGATAAAACTCACCAGATAGGCGGTACTCCACCAGGGAGAACAATTGCTTTTCATGCTGGCAGGAACTCCAAACTTGCTTGGCGAAAGAAAGAGGTCCCGTATAATGGTCTAATGATTTTTCCAAACAATTCAGAACTTGATGCGGTGACAAAGGGAACGCACAATCACATTTACACAATTACTATTCCAGAGGATACCCTGGCCTCAAGAGGAGAAGTTGAGGAAC
>JABDPQ010000075.1 GCA_013042695.1 Desulfobacterales bacterium
AAAGCAGGCATTTTAATAAGCGTGGGCCGACTAACAACCTTGCCTAACGTTTTAGTGAACTGAAAATTGGTGGCAGGCTCTGGCGAAACAAGATTGACAGCGCCAGTGATTGATGGTGTTTCAAGTATGAATAAAAACATGGAGATGAGATCATCAATCGAAACCCAGCTTACATACTGCGTGCCGTCACCGACGATTCCGGCAATACCGAGTTTGAAAGGCGGGAGCATCGTTTTTAAGGTACCGCCTTTGCCGCTGAGCACCATTCCTATGCGTCCATTTACAACCCTGATTCCGGCGTTCTGGGCAGGTTGTGCAGCTTTCTCCCATTGCTGACAGACGTCAGCGACGAAATTGGTTCCACTTGCGCTCGATTCGTCAAGGATTTTATCACCTTGATTACCGTAAAATCCAATTGCTGACGCTGAGATGAAAACCTTTGGTTTTTGAGGCAGAGCTGCACAATATTCAGCAAGTTCACGGGTTCCTTCAACTCTGCTATTAAGTATGAGCTCTTTTTTACGCCTGGTCCAGCGTCCTGTGGCTATATTCTCTCCAGCAAGATGGATGACTGCGTCAAAATGAGCGGCAGAGGCATCTGAGGATGCTATCCTCTCAAAGTTCCAAAATCTAGAGCGGGAAGTTGTTTTATTTCGCTGCAGACTAAAGATCGAGTGTCCCTTATTATGAAGAAATTCAACAAGGGCACTGCCTACAAGACCAGAGGCACCAGTTATTAAAATATTCATACTATTCACTATAGGTGTTGTTTATTCTTCATTTTTGCTGACCGATCTTTTTTCATCAAGTAGATGCGCCAGGGCAAGAACCGGATGGTGCAACATCATGCGAGGTCCCGAATAGCGCATGATATCGATGATTTCTTTTTTCATTGATGTTTTATAACAGTGCACGCTGCAGGTGCCACATGTCGTTTTATGTTCTTGAAATGGGCAATTTGCAAGACGTGTAATACTATAATTCTGAAGCTTTTGACAGTTCTCACAGAGATTTTTTCCGCCGTTGTGGTGGGCTTTGCAGTAAATCCTGATCATTGCCTTTATCGTTTTAATTTCACGTTTTATGCGAGGTGAAAAGGACTGTGTGCGGGGCGGTTCATTTTCACGCATAACAGCTTAAAACAGCAATCCCGAATATTCTAGCTTTTCAATGATGTCTGCACAGACTTCTTCTTGCGTTTCTCCCTTGCTCGGTGCGGTAATGTCGGCATATTTGGTATACAGTTCGTATCGCTCCTGAAACAAATCCGCAAAGCTTTGATCCGGTCGTTTAGCCAGACCTCTTGTTTCATAATTGCTGATTCTGGACTTCAGCGTAACGAGGTCTGCATCCAGGAAGATAACCACGCCGCCTCTTTTGAGATGGTTCATCGCCTTGTCGCTGTAGGCGGCGCTTCCGCCTGTTGCAATAATGTGATTCTGGCAATTAATATCGAGTAAGACCCGCTCCTCAATGTCGCGAAGCACCATGTGTCCCTGATGATCGACTATTTCCTGCAGGGATCGTTTTTCTGCAAGTTGAATGAGAATATCGGTATCGATATATGGTCTGGTCATCATTTTTGCAAGAATAATCCCAACGGTACTTTTGCCTGATCCAGGCATGCCAATTAATATGAGGTTGGACGATTTTTTCATGATGTCTTGAGGTGTTGATGTCAATGTGCTGATTATGGAACAACACAGTATAGCAGATGAGATTGATTGTGAATGAACCAACAAAAAAAATGAATGTTTTCTTTAGAGCCACTTGCAAAATGCCCTTTTCGTTCAACCTCTGCGTTATGCTTAAATTTTTATCCTCGAAATATCAATTATATGCCTGCGGCAAAATTTTTCGCATGCCTTGACTCTGAACAAAAATCATCATTTTGCAAAAGGCTCTTTAGTAAACCGCTTTTTCAATCATGTTCCGTGTAATTTAACCTGGGCGGTAATAAGCTGAACCAGAAGCAGTGATATCAAACTAAAAAGTGCTCCGGTGAGAAAGACCAGGCGGTAATCTATCAACCATAGCATGCCCCCGAGGGCCGGAAGAAAAACGGCAGCCGTATGGTTGATCGTAAAGCCAACTGCCATGCTCGGAGCAATATCGCGTGGATCGGCAATTTTTTGAAAAAAGGTGCGGATTGCCATGGAAAAATTAAAAACGATATGATCGGCAATGTAGAGCAGTGCAACAATACTTTTTGATTCAACATAGGCATATGAAACGAAAATAATAATGAGGCTGAAATACTCGAGCGAGAGTACGCGTCGCTCACCGAATCTAACGATGCACTTGCCTATGAAGGGACTGAGAAAAAAATTAATGACATTGTTTAAAAGGAATAATATGGCGACCTCTTGGACGCTGAAGGAGAATTTTTTTACCAGAAGAAAAACGGCAAAGGCAATAAATATCTGTCTTCTTGCGCCAGCCATGAAGGTAAGGCTGTAAAAAAGCCAGTATTTGCTGCGCAGAATCATCTGTTTTCGCTGCGGGACAAGTGTTTCATCAACAGGGTTTCTGGTTAATGCCCAAAATGCAGCGAGCATGATGAGGATGCCAAAAATCAGGTAGAGTTGAATAAAGTCCAGCAGAGGTGCCAGTGCGATGATTGCCATGCCACTGATGATATTGCTTGCTGAAGCGTAACTTCTCAGCTTGCCGAATACCAGCGGTGCTGTCTGTTTATCAAAATATTGGAGGGTAAGTGACTGATTTGTGGTTTCAAAATAATGGAACCCGAAACTCATAATCAGGGTTGTAAAGATTAATCCGTAAAAGCTTGGGAAAAAACCAGTTATGGTAATACCGATGCCGACAACCAGCACAGAAATGGCTGAAAGACGATGTTCTTTAAGAATGAGAAGAACGTAGACAACGAACAGCGAAAGAAAACCCGGTATTTCTCTCACGGATTGGATTATGCCGATATGTGAACCATCGAGATTAACTATATGAACAGCAAAGTTGTCAAACAGGGTTCGCCAGATATGCAGGCCAGCCGTTGAGGAAACAGTGAGAACGAAAAGAAACAGATACATTCTGTTTTTTTTATAAGAAGACATTGAGTACCTGACGAAGAGTTTGAATCAGAATATCGCATGAACCGTATCTATGGTGCTCGATAATCGGGTCGCTTCATTGACTTTTCAAAAAAAATAATCTGCACATTAAGGTGGTTCGTCATGTGTCACTTAAAAAACGACAATCGATTGTCGGTGGACCGATACGTGATCGGTTCAAAATATGGCTTACATAACGGGGTATCCTCTGATCAGTCAAATAAAAAATAGTGAAAAGGCTGTGAAGAAAAATATTTAAGAGAATAATAGGTTTATTCTTGCAGCATGACGGTGGCTGCAAAAGCATCTGTATGCTTAACGTCTCGGCTTGCAATTTGACCTATCATTGTTTTGGAATACATAATAGTGAGCACAATTTTTTATTAATGCTTGATTATAAAATCAATTAAAACGTATAATTGCCTTATAGAAAGTGAAAGCTTATCCGGTTTATTGGGTAGGAAGCTCGATTTTTAAAAATCGATAATTGGTCTATGACAGGGGCAATGCCCGTGATCGGGCATAACTAATTATGTTCGTGTTACTATTGAAATTACAGTAATTTCTGATAAGCTTTACTATGAAACGTATACTTGTAAAACCCCGATTTTTAAATCTGAGTAACATCGAGATGAATGCGGGCCAGCGAGTATGCTGCAATTAAAACTTGGAACTAGTGGAGAGTCGTAGCCATGAGCGGCATTTGGGAAAATATTATCTCATTTATTGAATCGACACATCTGCCCGAACAGATCAAAGAAGTTGATTTCATCGGTCTGTTTACTAATCCATGGTTTCTTGTTCCTTTTATCGCCCTGGTTGGATATTTACTGTTTAAACAGAAATGGCGTGACATTATTTTTGTCATCATTTTTATCGGTATCTGGTATGCAAGCGGAACCGAATACATGCAGACACTCGTTGTCGGTGAAGAACTTCAGGTCAATAAAGTACTTCCTGTTTTGTTTGGCGGTGCAGTCGTACTTGGAATTGTCATATATCTTCTTTTCGGCAGGTCTGACTAAGGTGTTTCATTCAAGCCGCATCAATTTCAGCATTAACGCTTTCAATAGCTCAGCATATGATACCTCAGATGCATACCGTTATTAGATCTTAACATTTCAAACCTCATCCTCATGGATTTTAGAAACGGCATATTCATCATAACGGAAGAGAAAAATTGTCCGTTCTATAACGTGGGAGAAGATATTGAAGTCACCGCAGGGGCGCTTAAACTTCCCGCAAGCAAACCCACCTGCCTGATCCTGGCAAAAGATGTTATAGAGCTTTCGTCTGAAGATGTCGCTTTTGAAACACTTCAGCAGGGTGCGAGTCAGTCTGCCAAGTTTGAGTGTGGTGGCTGTTCGGGGATCATACGTTTTGAATATAAGAAGGAAAAAGATTACTCAACTCTGCAGATGAAACTCCTCGCAGCAGCGGAGCGGAAGCACAAAATAAAGCAGGTTGCCCAATATGCTGAGATCTTGCGGTCTATACCTATTTTTCGATCACTTTCGGATGATGATCTTCTTGATTTGTCCACCTTGCTCGAGTTTGAAGACTTTGAATGGGGGTTTCCGATTGCCCAGAAGGGAGATCCTGGCAGTAAACTTTTTATTATTATCAGTGGTCGAGTAGAGGT
>JABDPQ010000079.1 GCA_013042695.1 Desulfobacterales bacterium
ACAACCTCCATCTGCTTCTGTCGGCTCCAGTATTTATGCTCACACATGAGCACACCATTCAAACTTGGCCCTCTGAGGCCATGCTGCTTTTGTAAGATAGGTAATAATGTGCTAACAGGAAAATCCCAGAAGCCAATGATCGCATCGACAGTACCATCAAAATTTGCGAGTTTCCTTGGCGCTTGCTGCAGAAATTCTCGGACGGGAAAATACTTGCCACATTTAATTTTCTCATATGATATTAGAGAAATAAAACGGTAATCGCTGGCTCGTGCAAGAGAATGTAATTGTCGCAAATGAAAATCATCCAAACCGACAACAAAGAGGTTCCTTATCATCATATTCCTCCTTGCATGTATGTTTTGAGTGCGATGCTGGTTCTATGCTCTATGCTCTATCGATTTCAAATAAAGCAGGGTAGATCACTGTGTCAGTATGGCGAATAAAATGAAGCCAATGGCATATCATCGCCACCAGATGCTTTCTGATCTACTAATGTCAGTGCTCCTTGTGTGATTTTTGTATCATACCATCTTGGCCTCTGAAAGTTATCGAAAATTATTGAGACATGAAGAAAAAACGGGCTTGGGCTGCTCTTTAATCCAGTCAACAATATCTTCGATCACAACCTCAGCTTGAAGATCTCTTAAGAGCATATGATAGCCATTTTCATACACAATCATTTGTTGCTGCTTTTTGCCGCTTGCTGGTAAACGCTTGTAGAATTCAAAGACAGGTTTTTTCGGGATTATTTCGTCGTTATTACCATATAGGAGCAACGAGTTGATCCGCAAATGTTCTGCACTATTATAGGCAGCATCCATCAAATTAGACAATCCGTAAAGTGCCTCAATTCTTGTTTCTTTTATAACCAGGGGATCTTTGCCTAACTCCTTGAGCATTTCTATGTTATCTGAAGGGGTAATCTCAAGGGCTTTACCGCTCACTGTCATCCAGGAAATAGTATGAGCTGAAAGCCACAAAAAGAATCTTTGATAAAAGGGCATCTCTGAACGAGCCCAGACGGCAGGGGCAACAAGTATTACTCCACTCACTTTTGGAGGATATTCTTGCGCCATAGTTATTATCGTCACAGCGCCCCCCATGCTGTCACCAAGGATATACAGTGGAGTATCACCATGTTTTTCTTTAACAAGCTCAATAAACGTTGTTAAATCATATAGTAAAGCTTGACTTCCGCTCCATCTCCCCCGTGTAAGGGTCTCCCCGAATCCTCTTTGGTCATATGAGTAAACGGCAAGCTTATGGTTATTGAAAAACGGTACAGAATCTTTAATAAAATTTGAGTAGTCATTGAAACCGTGTAAGGCAATTATTACGCCACGTATTTCACCAGCAGGTAACCATGCGTTCAAAGGCAGTTCAGTATTGTCATATGAGAAGAATAGACGCTCGGAGATATGTGGTGAGGAAATTGCAGAACTTTGCGGTGTGACAAATTGCGGAGAACATGAAGCCAGAGAACATATCATGCCAATCGTCAATAAGAAAAGGAATACAAGGTAATTGGCCGGAGTGAGAGACACCATGTAATATCAACAGAATGAGAGCCTAATATAGAGCTGATCTAGCAATTGAAATTAACTATATAGTCTGAATTATAACTTAATTTTCATGGAAAAGTTTCACTGTAGGAGATATAAAAAAGCCCCCGTGGCTAATTCCCTACCAGTTTATTAGAATATTATAATCAATATAAACATTTTTATTGAGGCTATAGAACACTATAAATTAAATGGTTGCGATTTTTTATCTGCATGAGTTTATGTGAGTGCTTTTTGCATTTTGATCGAGGAGAAGAATCATGCTAGAGGTAAAAAATGGAGGTATTGCATGGCATTAATTCAAATGGTAGCAGCAGAAAATGCGGAAGGGAAGGTCAAGGAAGTGTATGACAGGCTAATGGAAACCGCCCGGGTGATTCCTCGGCCGATGCAGATGATGAGCGCCAGCCCCGATCTTTTGGCCATTCAAATCCAAGCCCTCGGGCACTATGTCCGCCATCCTACTCTCGGTTTTGACCTGTTAGCTTACATTCGTCTGTTTGTCGCACATAATTTCAATTATCCTTACTGCGTAGCGTTTAACAGCGGCTTGCTGCAAATGTTGACTGAGATTACCGATGAGCAGCTGGAAGCTGTAAAGGCTGATCCTGCTATGGCGCTTCTGGAAGAGAGAGACAAGGCCATGCTTCTTTTTGTCATCAAGAGCGTCACAACACCTGATGATGTCGAACAGGCCGATGTTACTGAGTTGAAAAAAATGGATTGGACTGAGAAGGATATCTTTGAAGCTGCTCACCATGGTGCAGACATGATCCGCCATGGAACGCTATTTAAGGCATTCAAGATAGCAGAAGACTAGAAATGTAGTGGAGTCTGAAAACATTCCATTTTGCCGTTCTGCTTCAGCTGCATATCTCGATAAAGTTGTTTTTTTAAAAAGTTGATGGATAATTTGTATGATTGGCAACCTTGATTTTTAAATAAAATTAAACTCTTAACCGGCTTTGTCGGCCAAGGTTCTCGCAAGTACCCTGACACGTCGATTGACTCAAGATAATTTCTGTCTATTGTTTTCATATGCTTCCTGAGCGTCATCCATAGAATCGTGTAGAAATCGATGCTGAAATCAATCATTTCTATCTTTTTTTTCTTCCAGATATTTTTTTTACTTACCTGCTCTCAACATCCTATTCAGGTAAAGGATTTAAGTTTTGATGAAGCGAGGAGTATAGTCCTTGAAATGCAAAATCTTCCTCTTTCTCCACCACCAAGAAAAATGAATGATGTCCTGGACCTGCTGAACAGAAAACCTGATCAAGAAAAGGAAAATAACTTGGCCAGGTTGAAAGGAATTGCTCGTGAGCCAGCCCCGGTAAGCCAAGAGCCTTATGCTCTCTTCCAGTTCTATAAAGTTAGAGGC
>JABDPQ010000091.1 GCA_013042695.1 Desulfobacterales bacterium
AAGGGCGGGCTCATTGCCTCGCCAATTCGCAGGCATCCCTGAACAAAGGTCAGCAAACCGCTGCAGCTCGACTTGATATCTCCCAGTTCTCTTCTTCCCTCTCCGACAGCATGCTCGGGACACACCACCAGGCAGCCCTCACAGCTGTGGCAAAGTTCTGGAAACACCAAGATGACATCGCCGATCAGGGTCAGTGCATTAAACTGGCATATTTCAACACAACTGCCACATCCGGTGCAAAGTTGATCATTGATTTCAGGTACAAAGGCGAAGGCTTTTTCCACCTGTTCTGATTTAGGCTTGATAAAAAGATGACTATTGGGTTCTTCAACATCGCAATCAAGTAGTGTTACTCTGCTCTCCAGGCTGGTTGCCAGGTTGGTTGCAATGGTCGTTTTACCGGTGCCGCCTTTGCCGCTTGCTATGCTTATGATCATGATGTTTGCCCGTCTTGTTGAAATTCATTGCTTATCTGGTAAATTCTGTCGAGGTGTTCAATCATCTCCAGGGCAGCTTCACGCCCGGGATTGACAGGTAGTTGCATAAATACCCCAAGACCTTCTGTCTGCTCATGAAATTCGTGGGAATAGAGCGGTGAAACCAGCGCACAATTCACGAAAGGATGTTGAGCCACAAGTTGCTTGACAAACTGCAGACCGCTCATGTCCGCAAGTTCAATTGAAACAATTGCCACATCAACCCTGGTTGTCTCTAGAGTGTGCATCGCTTGTTTAGCTGACTCGACAAATGTCATGCCAATATGTTTTTCATCCTGAAGTGTCAGCATGAATGTATTGAAAGAGGACCGGTCCCTGCTAACCAGCAGAATTTGTAATGGTTCGTTACTCATATGTACCTCGTTAGACTCCTGTTCATTACCACATCAAAAGAGATTACCTTTGCTTACCGACGTAGCGTTGCTCGCTGATTGAGCGCACGAGATTGTCTGGCGATTGTGTTGCTTGTGGTTGTTGCCCTGTCCGTTTCTTTTCTCTGCAATTGCTGCCGCACCCTGGCATCAGAAACCGCTCCACTGAGCCACCGCGTGCATAGGCGTGTAATAGTTTTTCTGCATTTCCGGTAACAAATGAAATCAAGGTGATTCCCGCAGACTCAATGATTCGAGCAGGCTGTTCCGAGATGGCGCCGCAAATCAGGGTGTCTATCTCTTTTGCCACCAGCATTTTTGCTAAATTCGTTGGAATATTGCCGGGTATGAATTCTTTTGCTTCACTGACAATTTCTCCATTTTTAACCGTGGCCAGGAGAATCGTTTGGGCCGAATCAAAAACCGGTGAAATTCTATTTCCCCAAATTGTCATGCCAATTTTCATAGCGAGCATCTCCCAGGGCACATCTGTGCAATTGTTGCTTATAGGAGAGCAAGAGTGATGCCAGTTTTGGGTATATGCTGTTAATGTTTTAAATGATATGATACCAGCTCGTTATCTTCTATCAATTGTGCCGGTAGTGGGGTAAGTGCGGACTATCGTCGCACTGATGCATCGCTTGATCGACGCATATCGTTGCATCAGTGCGACGATATCTCGGTTAGAACTGCCTGGAACGACCGTCTTGTTCAGGCAGGGTGATATGGAGCTTCTTTATTTTGCGGAGCAAGGTGCTTTTATGCATCTGAAGAGAGGCAGCCGCAGCAGTTCTATTGTAGTGTGCCTGCTCCAAGGCCTTGATGATCATCTCTTGTTCGGTTATTTGCACAGCAGTCTGCATTGTTGGGGCCTGGAAGATCGTTTTTCTCTGCTGAGTGAGGTATACCGGCAGATGTGTGAGCCCAATGGTGTCATCCAAACAGAGTACAAAGGCGTGCTCAATGATATTTTCCAATTCTCTTATGTTTCCTGGGTAGTCATGCGCGAGCATCAATGCCATCGCATCATCATTCAAACCGCTCACCATCTTTCCTTTGAGCCGATTCATTTTACCGATAAAATGTTCTATCAACAGCGGAAGATCCTCCATTCGCTCCCTGAGCGGAGGAAGTTTCAGGGTAACAATGTTGATGCGATAATAGAGATCCTGACGGAACGCCCCGTTCTCGACCAATTGCTTGAGATCATGATTAGTGGCGGCGATAATGCGGGCATTGGTTTTTTTTCGATGAGGGTCGCCTAGGGGCTGATATTCCCCCTCCTCCAAAACACGCAGCAGACGAACCTGAAACGCAGAACTGGTATCGCCAATTTCATCGAGTAGTATGGTGCCATCGGCACCAGTTGCAAATATACCAGGCTTATCTGTTCTGGCATCAGTGAAAGCCCCCGCTCGATAACCGAAAAGCTCCGATTCAAGAAGAGAATCAGGTAAGGCGCCGCAATTAACACCGATAAACGGGTGATCTTTCCTCAACGACAGGTTGTGGATGGCTCGAGCCAGGAGTTCTTTGCCGGTTCCGGTTTCTCCTTCCAGCAAGACGGTGCTGTCACTTTGGGCTACCTGCTCAAGGATATCGAACAGGTCCTGCATAACTTTTGAGCGGCTGACCATTCCACCAAGCTGAAAATTGCCGCTGAGCTCACGCCGCAATTCTTCTACCAGGCTGTGATCCCTGAACGTCTCAACTCCGCCAATCACCCGGCCCTGCTCATCTTTAAGAAGCGAGGTCGAAACATTGATTGGTATCTGCTTCTTTTTATTATTGATAATATATGTCGATGAACTGACAAAGGACTTGCCAACCTTCATGGTTCGTTTTAAGGCACAATCCCCCTCACACATGTTCGAGCGAAAGACCTCCCAGCAGAAGCGCCCTATCGCCTCATGACGTGGTGTACCGGTAATCAGCTCTGCTGCGCGGTTAAACGACATGATGCGCCAGTTGTGGTCAACCGTAAAAACACCATCTGAAATAGATTCGAGGATGATATCAGTGACGCCGGCAGGAATGTTTTTCTTATCGTTCATATGCACATTATAACTCATTTCTACATTTGTGCATCCATAACTTACGATCACCTCTTCGAAAATAATCAAAGGCTATGTTTTGGCTCATTTCAGGTAATAAGTTTGTTGTATATATATTGCAGAATTTCGGTCAGCTTTCAGTTCTGATGAGACGTCTCATCCCTTCCTAAATTTACAATTTAAGCAGAAAACAAGATCCATTTGATGGTTATTCTCTTGGCGTATCGTTCACCTCAAAATTAAGTAGATTTTGGTCAAATTGACTGTAATCTTTATAGCGTAAAAGTTCGTACAAGTCTTTTCGGTGTTGCATTCTGTCTAGAATTGCGTTTTGGTCACCATCTCTGAGAATGGCATCGAGCCCCCGGTTGATTTCTCCCATTGCTGAACGTAACGTAGTAACCGGGTAAATAACGACATTATAACCCAGGCCCTCAAGTTCTTTTTTATTCAACAATCAACTTTTGCCAAACTCACTCAGAGGGCAAAATATTCTGCCGGGCCGAACAGAAAGGCAACCCTGGCCTGGAGCGGGGCAAGCAACATCAAGCCGATGGTGGCGAGAAAGGCACCGACGAAGGAGGCGACACCAGAGAGGACTAGGGCATCGCCGGCCCGGCCCGCTTTGGCCATCGGATAACCGTCAAGCGTGGTCATCAGGGCCGGCTCATCGCCCGGTATATTCAAAAGTATGGAACTGATCCTTCCCCCGTACATGGCTCCATAATAAACCGATGTCATCAATGGAATCGGCTTTTTCACAATACCGGAAATGCCGGAAAAATGGTTTCGATCCGCGCCCGCAGGTGATGAAGTACTCTTGTGAAGGTCATTAGGTACAATCCTAATAATTCTTATGTACGTACAAGACTGATATAGAATTAAATAACATTAGGTAATGATAATGCCAAGGTGGGCGAGGATTCGGTTCGTCACCCATAAACATCTAGACTTCAAGCTCAGACCGCATTCCTGGAGCCAAGATTTGCGGTACTGCTCCTAATGGATTCATCCAATATGGGTTAAGAATTACCAAGATCTATATTAGCATCGCCAGCATTACGATCAGTTCTGCTCAAACTTTTTTAATTTTTTCCACAATGTTGTTCGGCTAATGCCCAGAAGCTTTGCTGCTTTGGAGCGGGAATATCCACTTGTTTCCAAAGCGCTCTTTATCTTTGCATACTCACTGTCGCCAGTTATTGAAGGAAGAGATTGAGTTTCCAGTGCAGGCTGAAGCCCCCTTTTACCCTGGCTGTATATTTTGTTTGAACGGTATTCAAAGAGCTCAAAGTATAGTTCGTCAAAGACACTATAGTCAAAACCGGAGTCGCAGATCAGCACCAGCCGCTCGATGAAATTTCTCAGCTGGCGAACGTTGCCCGGCCATTGATATTGCTTCAGTTTGTGCATGTACTGTTCTGGTATAAAAAACTGTTCCTGTTCATATTCTATCGTCAATAGTTGCATGAATCTATTAACAAGAAGGGGGATATCGCTGAGCCGATCACGCAAGGGCGGTATTGTCAGGGTCAGCACATTGAGCCGAAAAAATAGATCCTCCCGGAATCTGCCCCTGTTTACTTCTTCGATTAAGTTGCTGTTTGAAGCTGCCAGCACTCGCACGTTTATAGGGGTAACCCTATCCGCACCAATCCGCATGACTTCCCGTTCTTGGAGGACGCGGAGGAGGTGCCTCTGGACGTTCTGGGAAGTTGCGTTGATTTCGTCGAGAAAGATTGTACCGTTATGAGCTATCTCAAAGAGACCGGGTTTGCCTCCTTTTCGGGAGCCGGTGAAAGCTCCTTCCTCGTAACCGAACAACTCGCTCTGAAGAAGTTCTTCGGAGAGAGCCGCACAATTGATAGATACGAGCGCATTGCTATTCCGATTGCTGAGCCCGTGAATAGAGTGGGCCAATATTTCTTTACCGGTCCCGGTTTCGCCGATGATCAGGATTGTCGAGTCGGTCGATGCGAATCGACGGCTTCTATTGACCATTTCTTCCATTATGTTGGATTCATAGACTAGGTCGCTCAATCCGTATTTTGCAACAAGCCCACGGGCGAATGAGCGCCTGATCTCTCCCTCAACCTGGATCACGTTGGACACGTCCTTGAACGTGGTAACTCCGCCCACGGCTGAATCATTGACGACGATGGGGGTATGATTGAAGACAAAATGGTCGCTGCCGACTTTCTCAATCTTATCTTGCTTTGGCTGTGAGGTAGAAATCGCCCGAATGGCTGCAGGCTGCGATATCAGATCTTGCAGATAGGTGCCCTCGAAAGAGGTTGACCGACGTTTCAATAGTTTGTTGGCCTGGTCATTGAGCAATGTAATCCGCCCCTCCCGGTCGTAGGCAATAACACCGTCAGAAACACCGTTTAGAATCAAGCTGAAACGCTTTGTCTTTTCCTGTTCACTCCGGCTATGGAGAGCGACAGAAATGGCACTTTCCAGGGTGGTCTCGACGGCTTCTTCAGGTGTGTGAGTCTCAATGAAGTTCAGGCCATATTGACGTGCAATCATCAACGAGGTCGAACCACCTATTATGGCGTCGTATTTTTCTCCATGTGTTGAAATAAGTTCCTGCATCTCAATGAAATTACGACACACCTCCTGGGTGATACGGACATCAAACAATTCCTCTACGAATTCCAAACCTATTTTTCTGTTTAAAAACGACACGATAAGGATGTTTGATCCGTATGCAGTCGCCTCTTTCAGGCAGGAAAGGATATCGATAGTCGAAATCGGGAACGATAGAACCGGGATCTGAACGTTTTTCCTTATAAGCAAGGCGGTTCCACCCCTGGCCAAGAGTACCTCCGCCCCATTAGATTCCATTTCTTTGGCAAATGGAATCGCATCATCGAGTCCCTCTTCGATACACTGAAGATCGATATTCTTTTTGACTGCGAATTGCCGGGTCATTTCAATCAATGATTTTCCGGTCGTCAGAATTCCTATCCGTATCTTGTTCATTCGCATCCTCGTGGCGAACATTTTTAACAAAACGTTAAGAATTACCTTAACATAATGTTAACAGGTTGAACAATACCTTAGTGTCGTTCTGCCTTAGATACCGACTCGACCCTCGTTTTTCATCTTTAACATTTTGATTTTTCATAATATTTTTCCGTATACTCGATTTTCTATAACCAATCAATAATACTGGCATGAGATTTGATGTTAAAGATTCACTGATCCCATGGCTGTGACTTTAGGTAGTCTCGGAAATACAAATTACGGATATTAATGGCTAGAGTGTTTCGGGAGTTTTAAAAATAGTATATAATTCGTTCTATTCCCGATATTGCATTACCGTTAAGTAATAACTGTCCCATCGATACACAGAACGTTGATGTCAACCGCTGGTAGATCACTGGCGAAATTACTTTCTTTAAAGCTAATTTAAAGAAAGCAACTCACTAAGAGGAGGGAATTACCATGAGAATGAAATTCGTCCGCACTGCCGCTTTTGCAGCCGTTGCGGCAGTAGCAATGTTCACAACATCCCCTGTGCACGCCTTCGAGGCCGAGAATCCCCTTTGCATCGCACCTTCGAACCCCGGCGGCGGCTGGGACTTCATTTGCCGCACCACGGCCAAGAATCTGTTTGAGCTTGGCGTGATCAAGGATGCAATGCAGGTCACCAATATGTCCGGTGGCGGTGGTGGCGTGGCATTTGCTCACGTTACCAAAGAGCGTAACGACGACAACAACCTGATCGTTGCTGCATCGATGAGCACCAGTGCTCGTATTGCTCAAGGTATTTACAAGGAAGCGTCATTCGACAGCGTTCACTGGCTGGCGACATTCGGAGCAGAGTACGGCGCTTTAGCCGTGAAAAAAGATTCTAAATTTAAGGATCTGAAGCAGATGATGGACGCCATCAAAGCCGATCCTCGTTCTGTAGGCATCTCGGGCGGCTCTTCAGTCGGCAGTTATGACCATATCAAGCCGATGCTGCTGGCCAAGGCCGCGGGTGTCGAGGATGTCACCAAGCTCAAATACATCGCCTATTCGGGTGGCGGTGAAGCGATGACCGGCCTGCTCTCAGGCGCAGCCGACGTATTGTCCGGCGACTTCTCTGAAATGACCGGTTTTGTCGACTCCGGCGACGTTCGGATAATCGCGATTCTCGCCCCTAAGCGCGTCAAGGCGTATCCTGATATCATGACCGCGAAGGAGCAGGGTTATGATGTGATTGGTGCTAACTGGCGTGGACTCTACATGCCGAAGGGTGCTTCGGACGAAGCCAAGGAGTTCTGGAAGAATGCGATCATGAAGATGACCGAATCCGAAGCTTTCCAGAAAGACCTGGAGGCTAAGTCGATCGAATCTTTCAACAACTTCGGCGCGGACATGGATAAATTCGTCATGCAGAGCATCGACGATATCACCACAATTTCAAAAGAAATCGGCATCCTTAAGTAATGGCAGCACAGAGGCTGCCACGGGATTCGGGCAGCCTCTTATGTTTCTAAATCGCTTTACAGGAGAAACACATGAGCGACCGGATATTTGGCCTTTTCGGATTGGCGCTGACCGCGTTTTATCTCTGGGCCACTTACATTATTCCAGAC
>JABDPQ010000092.1 GCA_013042695.1 Desulfobacterales bacterium
GAAGAAGATAGCTGAAAAGAAACGTTACTAACCGGACTTCCCCTTCACCGCTATTCATTGAAACTATTGGTGGGTAAACCAAACAATGAGAATTCAATGAATCTAAAGCATATGCCTATTTTAAATGAGTTTAATTACCACTAAAGTGATATCATCTTCTGGCAGTAATCCCCGACAAAAGGCTGCATGTTCGTGAAATACGTGATTCAAAATCGTTTCTGCCGACTCGCCCGCATGCCGGCGTATGATTGCCTTGAAACGCGCTTTACCGAACATCTCGCCGTCACTGTTGCAGGCCTCCCAAATGCCGTCAGTTCCAATGACAATAACCTGACCTGTTTTCAATCCGTCTTTATAATTTCTCTGATAGGAATAGTTCCGATCAACTCCCAATGCTAAACCACTCCCTTTCAGCTCTTCAAAACACTTCTGATTCGGGTCATAAAGCAGCACAGGATCATGACCGGCACGAACCCATTCGAGCCCATCTCTACTATGATTAATTGTCAGGTAAAACAAGGTCATAAACCTTCCGGTCGCATACACATCCTCTGTCAAGTGCTGATTCATTGCGTTAATGATATCGCTACTTGTACCCGGTTGAGAGGCCCGCATGCGCAAAAAGCCGCGGGCACTAGACATCAAGAGTGCCGAATCGACCCCATGGCCGCTGATATCTCCGACTACTGCGGTAAAAGGATCCTGCCCCTTCTCTCCATTCCATAGATAATCATAATAATCACCGCCGACCTCATCGCATGGCGTGTTTCGTCCGGCAATATCCAATCCCGACACGCAGGGTGCAGTCGCTGGAAGCAAACTTCGCTGAACCTCACCGGCAAGAAACAGAGCTTTTTTCTGTTCTGACATATCAGTTACAAACGCCATGATACCAATAATCGAGTCGCTATCAGATCGAAGGGTATTTGCATGAATCAGCACGGGAACGGATCGCCCTGCAGAAGCGGTAATTTCAAGTTCAAATTCATCATAGCCGCGCGTGGATTTACCAACATCATCTGCCAACCAAAGTGCTTGAAGCTGTCCTGTATTATTATTAAACGGAAACTCACCGATAAGTTCTTCACGAGTCAGCCCTACCATTCGGGCATAGGCGGAGTTGCAATCAACAATTTTCATGGACTCGTCCATAAGGAGAAAACCTTCACCTGTCGTCTCAACGATGCGCCGGTATTTTTCTTCACTCTTGCGTAATTTTTCTTCAGCCTCTTTACGCCGGTGAATATCAATGACAATGCCCTGGTGATAGCGAATACCGGATAGCACATCCTCAACTACGGATGTTCTATCCTCGACCCATCGCACATCTCCTGTGCTGGTGACGATACGGTAGGTTTGGGTATATGTATCGATATTTTTTTTTACAAACGATTGAATTTCCCGCAGAGTTCTGTCTGAATCCCCTGGGTAGACAATATCTCGAAACATTATCCGCCCGCTCATGAAATCTTCTGCACGATAGCCAAAGCGAGAAATATTAGCAGAGACATAGACCATCTTGCGAAGTTCAGGCTTTTTGGCAGCCAGACGCCGGAATATAATAGCTGTACTGTTCTCGATGATATATTCAGCAAGCTGCAATTCTTGAGCTCTCTGCCCGACTGAATTATCTGCGGGGATCTCACGCTTATCAGGCGAATGGGGTCGTAGACCTTCTTTTTTTTCGTTAGCGATCACATTATCACGTTATGATTCCAAAATCCAAGCCTCCCAGAGGAGCAGAGCAATGCTGATTCTATCGAGCCTTTTGCAAAATGATAATTTTCGTTCAAAGTCAAACCATGCGAAAAATTATTACCGCAGGCAAATAATTGATATTCCGAGGATAAAAATTTAAGCATAACATAGCGGTTGAACCAAAAGGGCGTTTTGCAAGTGGCTCTATCGTATGCGAGATCTGTTGAGAGATACGCAATCTAATCATACAGTCTGCCGGGAACTTCCTCAAATATTTGCAACGGTTGGACTGGCAGCTTAGGCGGACATCAGGCCCAGCGTCGATTTGATATAGACAACAGATTGTTCAGGCAAGCCCAATCCGCTTGATAATCCATCCAGATAGTTCTGTTCAGCAACCGTGTCCACTTCTATTGCCAGCAAAGAGGCAGCATATACCTGTGCGGCCAGGTCTTCTCTAGTGCCAACACTGGCAATAATCCCGTTAAGATCAACGGGCTTTCTTGTTTCCTCCATGAAAAACTGCTTTTCTTCTGGTGTGAGACCATCGTCGTCAAGCTTACCGATGATCTTCTCCACTTCTTTTTCATCGATTTGACCATCAGCCTTTGCTGCATTGATCATCGCCTTAACGATAATGCTGGCATCTTCCTCAATGCCCTTTCGATCTTCGTCTGTCTGCGGCTCAAATAGCGCTCGTGGAGGTTCAGCTTTTTTTTTGCCGGCGCTTTGCAATGCTTTGAAGGCAAGCGAGGCAAGCATCGCCAACGACCCTCCGCCGATAGCCCCTCTGGTGGCCTTTCCTCCACCACCTAAAAGAGCACCAGCCAAAGCACCAAGCCCACCTAGCGAGGCCGTTTTTGATGATCCGGCACCGGAAAAAACATCACCCAGCATTCCCCCTAGACCACTGGAACCGGAGCCACTGCCGCCCATCATCTGCCCAAGCCCGCCGATCAAGTCATCGAGTGAACCGCCGGTCGTTCCCTCCAAAGCTCGAGTCACTCGAGATCTGCCGGACTTGGAAATACCGTTTTGAACGAGACTTCCCAATAAATCTGTAAAATTCACCATACCCTCCTTGTGTGGATGTAAAAGAGATACATGTCACTGGCCACCTGTTCTGGTTAATTCAGAGCTCTCAAATGCTTATCCAGACAAGCTTGCAAGACTTATTGACTCATTGGGTAAGGCGAAAATTCTTTATTCCGAAGGATACAGAGCTCCAATCAGCAACGCCTACAATTGATCTTTTAAGAAGTCCAGCCACTGAACTTACCGTTAACAGGCATAAAACACTAAGTTGTTAGTAGTATGCTGTCAATAACTGCTCATCAGCAACAGAGCATCTACGCCAATATATCTCTTATAATTGAAAATTTTATCGGGTGGAAATAACTGAGACAATTTTGTCAATGAGCAAGCACTCAACGCCACCCGCCAAAACTTCCCCAGAGAACAAAAAGAGATCCAAAGTTCTGAAAAGGTTCGGCTATACTCGCCCGTTCTCTTTCTGAAACAATTTTCTTAACAAAAAAGGGCCGACTATGGACCCTTTTTTGTCAGATAGATAGAGGCTTTTCCCGTCGATGAACAACCATTTACTCCTCTGCCACACCATTACTGAAATCTAGAGGAACAGTGGCAGTGCGCCCACCCAATTCACGATCAAGCATCAATAATGCCTGGGGGCTGTCACCAATCAGCTTGAGTTGTGCAATAATGTCATTGTCGTTTTCTTCTTCTTCAACCTGCTCGGTAACATACCATTCAAGAAAAATCTGTGTTGCATGATCTTTCTTACCGATAGCAAGTTCCATCAACTCGTTTATCGACTTGGTGATATATTGCTCATGAGCAAGGGTCTGGGTAAACATGTCCATCGGCGATTTAAATGCAGACGGCGGAGCTTTGATAGTTTTCAATTCAACATCTTCTCCTTGCTGCTGCACATAGCCATAGAGTTTCATCGCATGAAACATTTCTTCATGGTATTGCACCATAAACCAATTAGAAAAGCCCTTAAGGCCGATAAGGGCTGAATAGTTTGACATGGACATATAGAGATATGCTGAATACATCTCTTTGTTAATTTGTTCATTGAGCGCCTGGGTCATCTTTTTATGAAGCATCTGATTCTCCTTTTTACAGTTAATAATGTAGTCCATCCTGCCAGTCAAAAAAACTACGCTGTAACTATATTAAGCGATAACATAATTACAATGCTCAAAGAGCAAAATCTTTATTGATTACCACCAATCTCAGCTATACCAAGAAACACGGTGACGCGTGATGACAGAAGTAGCATCGCGTAGACCCATCAGGGCTGCGAACAAGGACCGTAAGGGTTGTGGAAACTACGGGTAGAACAGCGGGAATCTTGACGAAATAGTGTTCTGGCCCGTGATTGAGCTTCAGAATGGAGTTTGAAGATCTATCCTGTAGGGGAGCAATCAAACGGTAGAAGTGCTGTCCTCTTCTTTCGCATCAGTGCCGCTCTCAAATTCCCAGGTGCAGCAGGTATAGGGGTTAATTGTGGTCACCGGACACAATGCAGAGCGCACCACCTTGTCGGCAACACTGCCAAACATAATTTTTTCCAGACCCTTGTAGCCATGCGTACCCATAATGATTATGTCGGCCTCAATTTCACCCGTATATTCAACGATCTGTTCAGCAACATCACCCATAAGCACCTTGTTATGAACATCGACAACGCCAAGATTTTTGAACTCCCCAAGGAAGTCACTGACAAAAGTCGACATCCGCTCTTCAGCGCCAACGAGAAGATCTTCTTCAAGATTAGGCATATGTAGTTGAGGGACAAAAAATCCAGAATAATCTTCAAAATTCTGTACCACAAAAACGAGGTGCAGAGATGCTTGAAATTTACCAGCCATAAAAGCCGCAGAGTTAGCTATGAGTCTGGAATTATCAGAGAAATCAATCGGTGTTACGACTTTTTTAATACTTCGAATTCGTTTCATGGTCACCCTCCCTTGCTTATAAATGATTGTCTTGGGTAAACATCAACTATTCTTGTGAAAATTTTGTTTTATTCTCCGGTCTGCTTCAAGAATGAATCAAGAGTCATCGCTTCCTTTCTTCATACTATATGACCACCACTAAAATAGACAAACGCTGTAAGAGAGGAAGCCCAGATGCCGTCCATCTGAAGTAGTATTTTATTTTAACAAATCATTGATTTTTTGTCGATATTTCCGTTCGATCACATAGCGTTTTTTCTTTAAGGTG
>JABDPQ010000105.1 GCA_013042695.1 Desulfobacterales bacterium
GGTTCTGGCTTGCAGAGCTTCTGTCGCGGCGTCCCCGCAACGCGGTGGTCGTGGCGTTGGCCAACAAGATGGCGCGGACGATCTGGGCCTTGTTGGCGCATGACCGGAGATATGACAGGAATTACGCAGCAAGCGCCGAGTAAAGACAAACATGAACCCTAAAAAGGAGGATATGGATTGCTGAAAGGTTGCGCAGGTTGACACACGATTGATGGCGGAACAGGTCGGACCGCGGGGAAGTAAACCTGAATATGTTGTTGTCCTTCGAGGACTTTAAGGAGATGAGGGCTTCCCCGGCGAATTCCATCAGGGCCAGCAGGCTTCCAGCCTGCACCACAGGCCGGATATAAGACTGCAGCCAGATCTCAACGCCAAGGTCAAATGTCGCTTGCTCAACGGGAGGCGTCCATATAAGATCATATCAGGAAAATGATTTGGATTTACATTATCTGACAAACTATAGGTGTTCGGTTTTAATCCTATCTACCGGTTGGGGTCAATCGGGCGTTTGCCTGTGGAATGAAAAGGGACCATTGGCCAGGTGAGTTGGCCAGATCTCCATCGTGGTCACGGTCACGTGTTCGGGTTGGTTGACCACCCACCAGATGGCCTCGGCGATATCTTCTGCGGTTAGAGGAGTGAAACCCTGATAGGGGGCTTCACTCTTGGCCTCGTCCCAGTCGAACCGGACGTGCTGGAATTCGGTGCGAGTAAGCCCCGGTTCGATGCAGGACACCCGGACCATGGTACCCAGTAGATCGGCCTTCAGATTCTGGGTGAAATGTTTAACGAAGGCCTTGGTGGCGCCATACACGTTGCCGGTCTTGTAATTGTATTCCCCGGCGATGGAGCCCAGGTTTACAATGAAGCCGTGATTTTTAGCCACCATACCGGGCAGCACCGCATGGGTACAATAGAGCAGACCGTTGATATTGGTTTGGGTCATTACATCCCAGTCATTCAGCTTGGCGTCTTGGGCCAGGTCCAGGCCCCTTCCAAGCCCGGCGTTGTTGACCAAAACGTCGATATCTGCAAATTCCGGTGGCAGGGCAGGAAAGGCAGCGGCGACCGCATCCCGGTCAGACACGTCAAAGGCGGCCGGATGGAAGGCATCGCCTAATTCGTTTTGAAGCGCCTCCAACCGGTCAAGTCGTCGTGCCACGCCCACCACGCGCCAGCCATGTGCGGCAAAACGTTTAGCCGCGGTATGGCCAATGCCGGCGGAAGCGCCGGTAATGCATATGACACCAGTCATAGAACCACTCCTTGGTTGCAGATTTCCTTTCTTGTAAATTCATGGGAAGCGCCAGGCAATCCGCTTCATTCCACTTTCGGGCCGCCGGTATCGTCACTACAACTTCCGTCTCAACCTCTGACGACTGATACAAGAATTACAATTCAGGTACTTATAAGTCAACTAATCTTGTGAAACCTTCAGAACCTCAGCGAAACGATCATTTGCACGAGATCACAAATCATATTTGTAGGAATACAGGCTCGCCTTTAATAGACGACACCTCTGATCGTGCTCCGCTCCGCACTTCAGTTCTTCAGGGATTATCAATAATTGCAGCGTATTCTGAAAAAGATGGAAGTGGTGCTGGAGTGCAACTATTGATAACCCTATTCTATCTATCTATAAATCCCTATCAACTGAAATAATCGAGGTTCTCAGGATGAACCTAAACTTTTCAAAATACCAGCGGTTAACTTGTATCGGATTCTTCCTGGCTGATATTTGTTAAGAATTAGAAACTAAAGATTTGATAGTATATTTGACTTCTCCTGGTCTAAATTAGATACTCTAAAAGTAGTTCGATTCACCTGCATGAATAACGCAACAATAAGTATTCAACCAAGGAGTAAATATGGCTGCCGAGAGAACGAAGGTTACCATCATGTCTCAAAAACATAAGATCGATGGATTTATTGATTTGATACCAGGAGCAAGACTCACAGATTACATGAATAACTCAAATCGTTTTATTGCAGTAACTGACGCCCGAGTCTTTGATCATGAAAATAACCAAATTCTGGAAGCCAAGTTCCTTGATATACTTGTTGACAATATTGAAATAATATTCCCATCAGAAGGTACGGTTTGACTCGTCAAAAAGGAGATATTTTAAATGGCTTCGTTGGATAAGGTCTTCAAGGCAGCTCTCGATATGAACGCGTCCGATGTACACGTGGTCCCGGGAGAACCAATAATGTTTCGGCGTATGGGGAAATTGACACGCTTGAAGAGTCAGAGCCTTACTACCGATACAGCCTTAATGCTTATAAGCGAAGTTCTCACACCTACCCAACGTGATATTCTTATTCGTGACCATCAGCTAGATTTTGCATATGAAATTAATGAAGTAGGGCGTTTTAGAGGAAGTGCTATGCTTCATAACAATGGAATGAGTGGTGTCTTTAGAGTTATTCCAAAAGAAATTCCCACCTTTGAAACACTCGGGATTCCTGATGTCATCTACCCAATTCTTGATAATCATCAAGGGATAATATTAGTAACAGGGGCTACAGGACATGGCAAAACTACAACGCTGACAGCAATGGTTGATTACATTAATTCGCAACGTGCACATCATATTTTAACGGTGGAAGATCCAATTGAGTTTATTCATCCCTATAAAATAGGAGTAGTGAACCAGCGGGAACTGAATAGAAGCACAAAATCGTATAACAACGCTCTGCGGGGTGCCCTCCGACAAGACCCTGATGTAATCGTGATCGGTGAACTCCGTGATTTAGACACAATTTCTCTAGCAATTTCTGCATCTGAGACTGGTCATTTAGTGATAGGTACGATGTCGACATCTAATGCTGTGAAAACAATTGATAGAATTATTAATTCCTACCCTCCCGGTGAACAGAATCAGATAAGGGTTATGTTGAGCGAGTCTTTAAAAGCGGTGATTACTCAAAGACTGATATCTGGTATTGATGATAAGCGAATGCATTTAGCGTTGGAAATTTTGATCGGCAATCTATCTATCGCTAATCTTATTCGAGACAACAAGACGTATCAGATCCACTCAACTATGCAGATGGGAAAGTCTATTGGAATGCGACTCATGGACGAGTCCATTCTTAGTTTGGTGCAACAGGGTAAAATCTCAAAGAGTTCAGCACTTTCAAATATCGAAAACAAAAATCTTATCGAAGGTAATTCTGGTTCACTATCACCTGCAGCCAACTGAAAAAAACGTTACAAGATCCACTGGGAATATTCCTTCTTTTTAGAGAACATTCATCATGGCTCAAATTGACCATTTTTTTAAAGAAATGAAGGCACGTGGAGCTAGTGACCTCCATATGGTGATTGGTTTTTCCCCACTGATTAGGATACGTGGTGAGCTAATTCCATTAGATGGCCCAGTTTTAACTCCTGAATCAAACCAACAGTTCCTTTTTGAGATAATTGGCAGTGAACAGCAGCGACAATTACAGGAAAACAAGGACTTTGATAAAGCATATGAATTAGAGGGAGTTGGAAGATTTCGTTGCAACTTCTTTTATCAGCATCGTGGCATAGGAGCTGTCTTTCGTATTATACCAACTGAAATTCTTACACTGGAACAACTCGGCATGCCGAGCAAGATAGGTGAAATAGCATCTTATGAGAGAGGATTGGTATTAGTCACAGGACCGACTGGCAGTGGAAAATCTACGACCATGGCAGCAATCATCAATCGAATCAACAATTCTTATGCAAAGCATGTAATTACAATTGAAGATCCACTGGAGTTCGTACACCCCAACAAAAATTGTATCTTTTCACAAAGAGAAATTGGCACACATGCCCAGAGTTTTGCCCAAGCCTTAAAAGTAGCGAGCCGTGAAGACCCAGATGTGATTTTGGTTGGTGAAATGAGGGATTTGGAGACTATTTCTCTGGCATTAACTTGTGCGGAATTAGGTATTCTCGTTTTCGGAACATTACACACCAACAGCGCAGGCAAAACAATAGATAGAATTATAAACGCATTTCCTACGGACCAGCAGGCTCAAACCAGGACAATGCTTTCAGAATCGCTCAAAGCTGTTATTGCACAACAACTGCTGAAAACCAGTGATGGTAAAGGACGATGTGCTGCCGTTGAGATACTTCTTGGTTCGCCTGCTTTGGCAACTATAATTCGAGAGAGTAAAATCAGTCAGATCGACTCGTTTATCCAAGCAGGAAAAACTCTAGGCATGCAAACAATGGATCAGCATCTGCAAGGGTTGATTGATTCAAATATAATTACCCGTGAAGCTGCGAGAGAAAAAGCTATAAACAAAAATCTGTTTGCTTCTGATTTGGACAATTAATCAGGATAAATTTAAAGTAATAATGTTAATTCTTTCTCCTCTTATCTTATATTTTCAAATACAAATATGTATTGGCAACCTTAACATATTTTAGAACGTGCAAGTCTGAGGTTATTGCTGTGCACCCACGACCTCATTGCTACCACATTGGTTAATCTTGGTCAGGATAAGGCAACGCTCCAGTCTCATTCGTTTTCTCACCCTTCAGGAATAGTCTTAACCAGCTCATATACCAAATAGAGTCTGATATTCTAAAGTAGATGTGGACCGGCTGTGTGAGGCAGGTCATTTCAAGCGGTAGTCGGAAGCTCAGATCAATTTGACTTTTAAGAGGTGATCGCCCGGCCGTTTACGGACTGCAGGAAATAGTAAAATCTCTAGCAGTGGCATTTATGCTACCTATATTCTTAGGGGTGCTGTCAAATCGGGGAATCTTAGCCGGTTGAATTCGGGATTTCTTATCGATTTGCGGCGCATAGAGGGAAGTCACATTCTGCCATCCACCAAATAACCTTAAACGTAACTAACGATTAATAAATCAGAAAGGACAATATGAAATCAGTCGAACTCACCACCATCGGTACCGCAGAAAAAGTTGTTCGATGCATTGACGTGCCCGATCCGGGTGCGCCAGGCAAAGAGGAAATTCTCGTAGACGTCGTCGCTTGCTCAATCAATCCCGCCGATATCTTGTTAATCGAGGGGAACTATGCGAGCAGACCACAAACCCCATGTTCGCTTGGCATCGAGGGTACCGGCATCGTGTACGCTGTTGGATCGGGGGTGACCTCGTTCAAGGTTGGCGATAAAGTCATGAGCCTGGGTCGTACCAACTGGATACAGCGAATCCGCGACAAGGCTGAGTCCTTCATTCGACTTCCGGCAGAAATCGACCTTGCTCAAGCAGCGATGCTTAAAGTCAATGCCGCTACTGCGTATCTTATGCTCAGGAACTATGTTTCTCTAACCACAGGCGACTGGGTAATCCAAGACGCCGCCAACTCTGGTGTTGGTATCAACCTGATCCGGTTTGCGCAAGCAGACGGCATTCACACCGTCAATGTCGTCAGGCGCGCCGAATTGATTGAGCCGATGAAAAAATTTGGTGCGGATGTGGTCCTTGTGGACGGTCCTGAACTGGCGCAACGCGTTGCACAAGAAACCGGGGGCGCCCAGATTCAGCTGGGTATTGATGCTGTTGGGGGGTCAACGATTGGCCGACTTACCGACTGTATCGGCGAAGGCGGCACGGTGGTCAACTATGGCCTTCTGTCTGGCGAGCCTTGCCAGGTAAATGCGTTCAACTTTGTCTTTCGCGACATCCGACTAGTGGGTTTCTGGCTCGCCAAGCTGATGCGTGAAATGCGTTTCGAGGAAATACAGGACATGTACGAAACACTGGCCGCTCGAATCATAGACGGCACCATTCACGTTGAAATTGAATCGAGTTATCCTCTTGAAAATATTTCCGATGCTATCGCTCACGCCAAGCGCGAGGCACGCGGCGGCAAGATACAGCTGCGACCGAACTAAACTGACCTGCGCATGGTGAATCCATAATTCTCAATTGGTATCTGGTATTTAGTAATTGTACGTTTTCCAGGTGAAAGTGAATCTCAGACCGCAGGAAGGATTTCGTTATTTTGTTTTTCAACTTGCAATGAATCCTGATTGTCTTTGATTTCTTATCGGGTTGAAGGGGTTAGGATTCATCGATTAGGGTATCAATATTTGTGCTCCAGCAAGTAATCCAGCCTTACCTTATCCTATCCAAGGTTAAACTGGCGATGCCTCTGTTGCACGGTGGATTCATAGGAAACACCTCCACCTTTTAAAAAGAGCACCTGATATACCTTGCCAGATAGAGTCTCAAACTAATTTCTCAGCCCCATTAACCCGGTTATACGAGAGGCGATGTGGACTGTGTTTGTCGTAAATTAATTAAAATTTTAGGATGTGATATAATTTAGATTATTATGGAAATTCAAATTTGCTAATACTTGGTTGGCTTTTTTCTTATTTGTTTTAGTTAGTTAAGTCGACTGAAAGTAATTTCCTACGTGAGGTGAATTATGTCCAAGTTAAGTAAAGACGTTTTCAGAATTTTGGTAATAATCACTTGTGCACTAATAGTCTCTTTGGCGGGGAACAAGGCACAAACAGATGAAGTTAAAAAAGTTGGTATAATAGGGAAAGGTTCACAAAAAGCATTTGCTACCCGACTTGAGTCTATCAAACAAGGGATGAAGGAATACGGTTATGTTGAAGGGCAAAATGTCAGCTTCGAGTATCGTTTTGCTGACGGAAATTTGGATATCCTACCAACTTTAGCTAATGAGCTACAAAACCTAGATCTTGATTTATTAGTCGCAGCCGGATGTCCGGCAGCAGACGCAGCTAAGGAGTTAGCCAACACAGTTCCTGTTGTAGTTTACACGACTAATCCAGTCACGACTGGTCTCGTTAAAACCTTTGCACACT
>JABDPQ010000109.1 GCA_013042695.1 Desulfobacterales bacterium
AGATAGACGAGTTAAGTGGATTTGCTTGGGAAGATAAAGAGCTAATCTGATTCTTTTAAACTACTATAGATCTAATTATTATAATTAGAAAAAGCGGTACTCGCGAAGGTCTTTCTCTAGGGAATGCCAAGCAAATCTGGTTAACTTCGTTTCGTTTAGAATTGAATCCTGCGTATACCACTGAAATAATAAAGTAAATTACCTGTTTCCCAACTGGGAACATGAAGACAGAAATTTGAATCTATTCAGGGAGCGACGTAAGTATATAACCCTGTCTGAGGCTGGGATAATAATTGAGCAGGTTACAGGTAGATTATATGGGCGAACTGCTCTTACCAATAGGGTAATCTGCCATAATCTCGGCGTTAAAAGTAATGGCAAACAATCTCAATGGCTGGTTGATATAGAGGCGTTTGGGAAATTCATTGAGAGTAGTAGGGCAGGGGACTAGCTGATCATTCGGGATCAACTCATTTAAGGTTGCCTCAAGTAAGATCGTCAAATTAGCAAAGATGGAATTTTGAATAGCTCCTCACCACGTTGAAAATCTAGTACAAATCTCACTATTGATTAAAGAGAGGCGTCATCCCGCGTTCTCTAACAAGATCATTCATCTCATCTTCAGCGGGTGGTTCTACGAAACTGGAAACTGCCTTAAGAAATTTGGGCAACACTTCCATATCCCCTGTTGTGATGAGAAAAGTGTCAGTATGTCCCATTACCCAATGAACTGTCTTGTTAATGGAGTTCTGATCATTAAGTGGTTCATACCAAGTGATATGATTTCTTGATTTATCGCCCCAGAGCCCTCTTGCCGCGGCCTTGATTGTCTGTACGGCGATACCTTTTCCACTGCAGCATTTAATTAATCTTTCAAAATTTTCCCGATACTGAGGTATCTGCATCATTAAGTAATTACACGGCAGAAGAACCGAGTCGGGCCTGAATCGTTCAAGACTCTGCACATGCATAAGCGCTGCCTGAGCACCGTGCCCTGTAATGCCAATGAAACGGGTTAATCCTTCCTCTTTAGCTTCGCTTAAAAGTTCGAGCGTACCTTTTGGCCCCATTGCCAATTCTCTGAAAACCACATCAGTGAGATTGTGTACTTGCAACAGGTCTACATGGTCGGTTTGGAGCCGATCAAGTGAACGATACAATTGCTCCTTCGCTTCTTTGTATGAACTTTGATCTACCTTGGTAGCCAGAAAGAAACGGTCACGATATCTCTTCATCCACTTGCCAACAGAAATCTCCGCATCACCGTATCTTGGGGCGGTATCAACGTGGTTGATGCCATATTTCATTAAGGTCTCCAGTACCTGCTCCGCTCCTTCCTCCCCGGCAAAACGGAGACTGACGGAGCCGAATATCGCTCGAGAACTAAGATGACCTGTATTGCCGAAAAGCCGCTTTTCGATTTCTGTGCCCATGTCACCATTCCTCTGTCGTTATAAAAGATTTGATTCCACAATACTTCTGCCTGAGACTCATCTTAGGAGGGTCAATTGTCGCCTCAAATTTTTCTCACATTCTTCACTTACAAATTAAACAGAATCTTTAAGTGCTTTTGCCGGTTTGAACTTCACGGTGTTGGATGCTTTGATTTCTACCGTTTCACCAGTCTGTGGATTTCTCCCTTTTCTCTCTTGCCGTTGAATTGTAGACAAAGTTCCAAACCCAGACAACGTAACCTTGCCATCCTCTTTGACTAACTCATTAGAGATTGTATCCAGAAAAGTTGTAAGAATCTGCTTCGCAGCAGTTTTGGTTACGCCGGCATCTTTGGCAATCTTCTCCATCAACTGGGTCTTTGTCATGGGCTCTCCTTTGGTTCAGTTTAGTTAGTAATCCCCGTGATCCAATAACAGCGTAGCAGAAAAACAGTACAATTACAGTGATTTGATTAGCTAGATGTAAGCAATATCGGTTGTTGTACTTACGCGGAGGTCGTATAATTAGTATTAAATACGGTTATTTGAGTCAAATTCCATACATAAAAAAGGGAACATGAAGCACAATCTCTTCACTTACGTAACCCTGATGATAGGTTTTTCAAATCACTACCTGCTCAAGGGGGCAGAATGGGTTGGAGCCGCTAAGACCCATGAGAGATATTATTTGTACGAATCTTAAAGTAGTTATGGCTTTTTGCTCGAACAACTAATAGCACGCACTTTCCCTCTTCTCATTGTTTGGGTTAGTTTGTTGTTCTGATAACTCATCGATCTGAAACACCTTCAGATTGTTCAGTGCTCCCCAGCTTGTTACTTATTCCAGCAACTGATCTATAGTGAGGTCGGCCGGTAATGCTTAAGTTTGCACACCAGGATTGCCCCTACCTGGTCAGGTTCATTGCGATGGATCTTTCTGCGCCTCTGCCGACATCTGGAATGGCGGCTCCCCGGCTATTTCTCTAATCTTGTTGAGCGTCTTGAGGACAGCTGCCTGGCTCGCGATTCGACGTTGGAGTTTATATTTGCCAGGGAAGTTTGTCATCGCCACGCCGACCAGAATGGCGATCGTCCCCTGTCCCGGCAATACGAGCATCACCACGCCAGCCAGGATCATAAATAGACCAAGCAGGTTTTTTAGAAGGGAGATTATGCCCCATAGAAGCGGATGTTTTCTTTTGCTGCTCGCCGGTTCCCGTTTCTCTCTTTCGAAGTAGTCCTCAGGCAGCTTTGCCACGGTGATCGGCAAGACAACCACAGTAACCAATAGCAGTATCAACGACAGCGTGCCGAGCTGGTGCAGGAGATTCTCGTTGCTGCGAATCCACTCCATAATTTCCGCCATCAATATTAACCCGCCTTTTCCAGTTGGTAGAGGCCTGAGACTAGTTTCTGCAAGCTTAAAAAGGCCATCCAGGACATGTGAGGAGATAAAAGAGGGGTTCCATTGACCCGGTAGAATCAAGATTCTCCAAAGTAAGCCAATCAGAATTTGACGAAATTTACTTGAGAGTTATCGCTTGTTCCGGGCAGATCTCCTGGCAGCAGAAGCAGGTGATGCATAGTTCCTCGGTGACTGAGGGAAAATCATTCTCCATGTACAAGGCAGACACTGGACATTGCTCAATGCATGCTTCACAGCTACTACACAGGTCTGGATCGGCTTGTGGGCGCAGCTGGATAGTGGCCTGCATCCTATCGGCTATTGCTGGTGTGCTGGCGATTCCTACTCCGGCCATGGGAGGAAGCTTGAAGTCGTCTATGGTAAAAAGATTACCGATTGTTTCCAGCTTGTCGGCAGCATAATCGCCAAGTCCCGACGCTCTTGCCTTTTCAAGGAAACGTAAATTACCGGGTTCAACTCCCATCATACGGGCAACGACTCCGTCCAGAGCTACCCCGTTGTCAGCCGCGAGGATTACCCCGATCTCTCGAAGATCTGGCGATGCCGGCCCATTTCCTTCCATGCCGATCACCGCATCCATGATAAAAAGATCCGGGACCCTCAGGCGGAAAGTGTCAACCACTAAATCGTGAAATGGTGCAGGTGCTCCGGCCAGTTCATGCAATTTCGCCTTCTGAGCCCCTGGCAGGATGCCATAGCTGTTTTTGATTGCCCCAGTCAATACTGTTAGACCGTGGGTTTTGAATTTAGGTATGCTGATTAAAATCTCAGCATCCAAAATTTTGGAGGACACTCCGACTCGAGGCAAAGTATCTTTGTTAAAATCGATCTGTCGTGATTCATCGCCCAGGTTATGGTAGTAGCCCTTTGCGGCTTCAAGCAGCCCGGTTTTCTCGAAAGTTTTGTAATTGTCCCCGTAATCGTGCAGACCCGGGTTGTCACCCACCACGATCTCAGCTGGGGCAAATTCTTCTACTTTATCCACAACTGCTCTTAAAACGGCGGGATGGGTGACAACGTGCTCGTCCGCTCGAGATATTCTTAGAGCATTCGGTTTGATGACAACTTTCTTTCCCTTGATGGGCTGGGGAAACAACTCAAACGCACGATCGATCGCCTCGCGGCAATTATCATAACTGGCGGGATGAATCAGGACCTTATGCATTGGTGTCTCCTGTCTCAAATATTTGCGTTAGGGGGGTGAAGCGAGGTAGCTGAGGCTCCCTATTAATAGCTGAATTGGCTAACTTTTTTACTTTATCTAACTCGATATAGGCTAATTTATATGATTACAATGAAGTGATTACTACAACTGCTTCAATGTGTAAATCATCAATGCAGTTTGGTATTCGGGGGATTGAGGATGGATTTTTGAAAACGTGGCAAATTAAACCTGAACACGAGAACGCGATGTGAAGATTAACGAACTTAATGTCTTCAATTGTAAATAGTGATATCTGAGCAATTAGCAGGCGGCAGGATAATAGTACAGATCTATGATAGGTGGCTCCCGTATCAATTTTTTCATTTCAAACATAGTCGAAAATCAGGCTAAAATTAAGTTGAGCCATAGATGAATATGAGATAACGAGCATTTCAATCATGAATGGTGTTTCAAATTACTATTCTGAAACGTTTTTATGGTGGTTACATAGTCGGTTCTGAAAAAGCCCCTATCTCAAACGGCGCATTTTTCGCGGAACCCTTTTGCTGTCAGTTTTTATCACCATCAGGATGTATGTTTTTGGTGTGCCGCTGTATAGGATTTTTGTCTTTTGAAAATCGTGCAAATACATGTTGTGTATCTGAGAGCATGTGTCATTATATAACCTAATAATAATTATATAAGATTAAAATATAACAAAAAGGATTAAACAAAATGAAGAGCTATCGACAAGAATTGTGGTTCGAAATTCCAGGCAGAAGAGGTTTCGTAAATATTACCCCTCAGGTACAGAACTGTCTCAAGGAGAGCGGTGTCTCTCAGGGGATCGCACTCATTAACGCGATGCACATTACGGCCTCTGTCTTTATTAACGACGATGAACCAGGTCTACATCACGATTATGAGGTCTGGCTTGAAAAACTGGCACCGCATGAGCCGGTCAGTCAGTATCGCCACAATGGCTACGAGGATAACGCCGATGCCCATCTTAAAAGGCAGATTATGGGTCGTGAAGTGGTGGTCGCCATCACTGATGGACGACTGGA
>JABDPQ010000112.1 GCA_013042695.1 Desulfobacterales bacterium
ACAGGTTCTTGAGGTGGAAGGATATGAAGTGACCACAGCCGGAGATGGTGAAGAAGGCCTTGCTTTGTTTGCTTCCGAGCCGTTTGACTTGGTAATTACCGACATGGTCATGCCGGTAAAAGATGGCCTTGATACAATTCTTGAATTGAAGAAGCAAGCTCCGGGTCCTCCGGTAATTGCTATGTCCGGCGGAGGCCGCATCCCTAAGGAGCGCTATCTTGAAGTGGCAAAGTACCTCGGCAATACCAAAACCCTGCCAAAGCCGTTTTCCCGTGAAGAAATTGTCAGCTTGGTAAGAGAGCACCTTGCATCCGGCGAATTCTCTGAGGGAATTGAAGTATAAATCATTCTAACTTTTCGTTTTATCTGCCTTTCTTGCAATCGCAGCAGTACTGTTTTTACTCTTTCTCACCGGTGCTTGTACCATGTGACGTTTTTTTGAGAAGCTATAGTTAACGAGACGTTTGATGTCCGTCCACATTGTTTCACTACCCATCAGAGCGACAACAATCTCGTCTTTTCCCCGTTTAAACTTGCCAACATAGGTTTGGCGCGCAGCGCTGGTGTAACCCGTTTTACCCCCTAAAGTGCCGTCTATCTGCCAGAGCGCTTTATTGTGGTTTCGCAAGAGCTTGCCTTCTGTCGTCCGGATTTTGGACCGTTTCATACGGCTGGCAAATTCTTTTCTCTTCATTACCTTTCGGAAGATAACAGCTAAATCGCGGGCTGTTGTTTTTTGGCCGCGAGCAGTGAGCCCTGAGGCTGTTTTGCAAATGGTGTTTTTTGCTCCTAACCGTTTGGCCTGCGCGGTCATCATTTTGGCAAATGATTTTTCTGTTCCGGCAATTTTCTCTGCCAGAGCAACGCTGGCATCGTTTGCGGAGGCAAGCAGAACAGCGTTGATGAGATCGTTGGCAAGATAAGTTTTGCGGTGGTCAAGATACACTTTTGATCGTGGTTGACGAGCCGCCTTGGTACTCACCGGTACTTGCTCCTTGTTTTTCAGATTGTCAATGGCAATTATGCCGGTCAAGACTTTGATGGTACTGGCGGGCTGTCGAGGTGTGTCAGGAGAGCGGGAAAAAAGTGTATGCCCGGTAACAGCATCCATCACAATAACTGATTTTGCTGAGACATTTTTAAGTGAGGATTTCTTGGCTGTTTTTATGTTTCGGTTCGGGCGTTGCTTTACGTCGATGATGGTATGGGGGCGCCCAAGAGTGACGACAACTGATTGAGCAGTGCGGGTGGAGCGATGAAAGCTCGGCCATTTTGAAGAATCCCTGAGAATAGTAAGCGCATAACCAGTGGATGTTGTGACTACCAGAAATACGAGTACAAGTGGCAGGATGCTATGAACGATATGGTGCAGAAGTCTGGACATTATTTCTGAAAATTTCAGGAAATAATAATAAATTATAATGATTTTAACTGTTTTCTATATGGTACAGGCATGGATGTCAAGGAATTTCACTTTTAAAATAACCCAGAGAACCTTATTTACAAAGGGTTTGCTGCCTTCTTAAGAGACTTTCATTTTGCAGCCGGGTAATATTTTTACATGAATTATTACGTTTAACTTGTTAGTATTCTTATTAGATTGTCTCGCTTCTGTTTTCAAGGTGCCGATCCTACGGTACTGAGCTGGGTGATCAATAAGCGAGCAGCGATGACAGCAACAAGCAAGAATATGCAGATTCTCCCAATTTTTATGAGGTAGTACACTATGGCAGACGGGCCGGAAGTGCGGATGACCCTGAATTTTATCATTGATTCAAGTAGGGAGAAGTATGGAGATCTTGCAGCCATCGGTATGGCCATGGCCGAGCCAATTACCTATGAAGAAATGCACGACCGCATCTGTGGTTTGGCAGCCTATATGCAGGCTGAGGGGCTGGAAAAGGGAGATCATGTCGGCATCCTCGCAGAAAACTCGCACAACTGGGGCACTGCCTATCTTGCGGCAGTTCGTCTCGGTGCAGTTGGGGTGCCGATCCTTCCTGATTTACCTGAAGCAGATGTGCGCCATATTCTTGCCGAGATGAAGGTGAAAATACTCTTCACCACTCAACGGCAAATTGAAAAGGTATACGATTTAAAGGGAGAACTTCCCGGTACAATAGTAACACTTGATGACTATCAAGGCACACAGGGTTTGCTTGAAGTTGTTGAGTTCAGCAGCTATCTTGAGAAGGCGCTGGCAGAATATCGGGAAAAGAAAGTAGAAGGTGAAATGGTCGAATTCCCCGAGGT
>JABDPQ010000115.1 GCA_013042695.1 Desulfobacterales bacterium
GAACATTGCCAATGTTTGTGGTGGTATGGAGACCCATTGATGTCCAGCCAATTGTGTAACCATCTGCTTTTGCTTCTTTCAGGGCAGTGTACATGATTCCACCGCCTGCTCCCGGTCGGTTTACTGCAACGATATTTTGTCCCAGATGCTTCTCGGAGGCCTTGGCAAGCATTCTTCCCATCGAATCGGAGGATCCTCCGGCACCATAGGGTATCAGCATCTGGACTGGTTTCGAGGGGTAATCAGCGCCAAAAGCGCTTGCACTAAAGCTGAGAGCCACAAGGATGGCGAGTACTGTTGAAACCGTTTTTTTCCTAATCATCTTTACTACCTCCTATCCCACGTTAATGTTTGCATCTGGCCGTCACAGCATCAAGCCGGCACTAATCTGACCCAGATGGTCGTATAGGCTATACCATTGCCCACGCTTCTTTTATAACACGTTTTGTGTTCGCAATAACTGTTTCTGAAGTTTCATTTGCCAGCAATGGCCTTACTTCCGCACTCAAAACCGGTCTATTCTCAGGATCGAGCAGACCAAGATCCAGCAGAAGTTTGAAATAGTCGCGTACCTGAGGCGTATCAATTTCACCTCCTGGCAGCCCGAAACGAGGCTGTCTATCACCATATGTCGGGTGTCTTCTATCCTTAAAAGAGCAATTTCCAATATGGAAGTGCATCGGAAACTCTTTGACCAACGGAAGCGCATCTTCTGGTTTTTCTCGCAGAAGCGGAAAATGCGATAGATCGGCCAATACACCGAAGTTGTCAAAATCTTTACAGACTTCAGCAGCTACTTCTGCCGCATCCTGAAAATGACCAATGAGAAAACATTTATCGATATCGTAATCAAAAACCTTCATGTACAGTTTGATGTCACCTTGAGACTTAGTGAATTCACAGACCTCTTTCAAGGAATCTATCAGTATTTTTTTGGCCTCTTCTTTTTTTTCTTCCCCGGGATGCTTACCCGAAAAAACTCTGGCAACAGACGCTCCAATATCATAGGCTTCATCGATACCACTTTTCATCATCCCGATGGCTTTTCCTCTTTCCACTGGATCAAAGTGATTAATATTCAATTTGTTGGAAAACATCCGGGGCTGACAGGCATAGCATACTTCCATATGTGAAGTTTCTAATAATGTCCGGACCTCATTGCGTACTTTTATGTCCTTAATCCAGCCAACTTCTACCGCCGTCCAGAAATCATCCTCAACAAGAGTTCTCAATGATTCAACTATCGGCCCCTCACCTGTTACAATTTCGGGAAATGCCTTGAAATGAACAATACCCAGCTTCATATGTCGGTAGATCGAAAAATTTCCCATGTTTCCCTCCATTTGCAGATTAACAAGTGATTATTGTAGTGAGTCCAATATTGCAAAGGCTTAATTCATCTGTGTTCTTGCCGTCTATTTCTAGGGGGACTAGAACACTGAATGAATTAGTTCAATATATTTATAAACTGGCAGCATTCAATTAAACTTCAGACTGAAGTTGCCTGTCCTGAATCTTCACCCCTCTGAGTAACGGATTATTTCTTTTGTTTTCTTCCCAATAGTCGCTTTTCAAGACGCGGTAAAGACGGCTTGCAAGCCTCTCTCTTCACTGCACAATGGTCGATAGATTGTTGTATATAAGAGAAAAGCAATCATTGAGCAGAGAACCGGTACAATGAAGCCCAGTTGCACATTCGTTTGTTCCGAGACGATACCGGTCAACCAACAGATAACAATCCCTCCTATTCCTGCGGTCGTTGTTAAAGTTCGAAGAGCGGTCCCGGACACCCGGTAATAGAGTGTGCCGGTCAAAGCAAGGAAACAGGGATAGAGGCCGGAACAAGCTAAACCACTCAAAGCGACTGAAAACATCGATATTCGACTGTCACCAAGCCACACCAGTAGAAGCATAAAGGCCTGAAACAAAATCAAAAACAGGATTATTTTAGTGTTGCACCGGTAGAGCGATAACCGGCTGCACATAAGACGGCCGATCACCAGACCGACGAAAAACAATGATAAAACAATGCTGGCATCGGCTATTGAAACTGATTTCGCTTCGTTTAGAAATGATACAGCGAGGAGCATCAATGCAAACTGAGCCCCGATGGCCAGGGCACCGATCATAGTGATCAGAAGAAAAAACCTGTCTTCCAGAAGGGCCATAACTTGATTACCAGAAAACGAGGAGCCTCGCTGCTCACTCGCTGGCAGTCTCACCAGGCTGAATATCAAAAACAATCCAAACATCGCCAGACTCAACCCCGAGTACGCATTCTGCCAACGGAGATCACACACGAGGATGCTTCCCATAATCAGGGGACCAACCAGCGAGCCAATTCCGAAAAAGACATGATGAACATTTAAAATCATTCCCTTCCTTTTCTGGTACATGCCAACCAGCAGCGCATTGGAACTGCTGACCGCAAAACCAACGCCAACACCTATGAGTGCCATCAATCCAAGATTGGTATAAAAGTTCGCACCGATACCCAGAAAAAACGAACCGCCGCCCAGGAAAAGACAGCCAAGCATCATGACTTTTTCAATTCTGACAATATCTGAAAGAAGTCCGCCGATTAAGGCTGCAACTGCTAACCCGGCCTGCATCATTGCCATAAAGAGACCGGCTTGCCCGAAATCAATCTCCATAAACGCCCGCATTGCCGGTAGACTTGTTCCTAGAAATGCAAACGGATACCATTCAAACCACTGGCAAGAAAGGCAGCGCCGGTAATCAATGCGCGACTGTCGAACATAAAAGCTGCTCCCATATCTGGATTTACACTACCGAAGTGTACGATTACCTAGCAATCGTCTGCCGGAATGCTGGCAGCTATAAACGCAATTTTTGCTGTGTCTTCAACCAGGTTCGCAACGTAGTAGGCCAAGCCGATCGACGGGGATAATCCGAGAGTTCTCACCTCAGAGTATCTACATCTATCGTTTTATGTCCTCACTAAGCTGTGCCAGTAAAGCGTCAGCGCAAGAATCAGCAAAGCTCGTATCGTTTATGTGAAAGTCTAATTCCTGGTAATCAATGCCCGGCTTGAGCCCTCTTCTCAGACTCGTCAGCAAAATTTGATACCCTTTGGGGTCATAAAAAGCACCCCCCTCACTTCCATACGTCGACCACCCTCTCTTTGGCACTAGAATAGTCACTGGGCCTCTCGACTCATTGATCCTCGCGGCCATGGTTTTCCCGATTTCAGACATCTCCTTCTGGGTAACTTTAACATTGGCATTAAATGGGTTATGCATATAAATCTTTCTTTTCCGCATTGACTGTGGGATAGATTCCCGTGGTCCAAAGCAGAGATATTCCAGGGCGCCAGTCGATATCACTTGTGGTATACCTGCTCGAGCAGCTGCGTTCATCCGACCCGGAACAACCGGAACATAGGCGCCAGCACCGACAACTTCTTCAGATAGTTCATGGGGAGTCAAATCAATGATTCCAGAAAAAACACCCGCATCAATCAACTCCTCCATGGCAGACCCTCCAGCCCCTGAAGCATGGAAGGTTATCACCTCTAATCCGTTTTCCAACAATCGCTCGGTTATGCGGTGAGCAGCCGGCTCTGTATTACCAAGTGCACTTAAAGCAACCGTCCGTTTCTCCACGTCACGATTCACAGGAATTCCATGCTCAACCATACCAATAAGAGCACACATGGCATTGCGAAGTATTGAACGAGACACTGAATTTGGACGTCCAACAAGATCGGCTACGGAGAAGACAACATTGATATCTTTGTGGCCTACATAGGGCCGCATATTGCCGGAAGCAACGGTTGAAACCAGGAATTTCGGCAATCCAAAAGGTAAGCTGCGCATCGCCATGGAAGCGATGGCTGTTCCTTGATTGCCGCCGATGCCAATCACCCCATCAAGTCGGTGATCATCTGACAATTCTTTCAGGACATGGGCCGCGCCAACGCCCATGGCTGTCATTATCTCATCTCGTTTGCCAGCATGTACGAGATCAGCAAGATCCACTCCGGCTCGTTGCGCCACATCGTTATTTGAGTACTCTGCCCCTGTACCGAGGGTGGTTAAGGCACCGACATCAATAAGAATAGAATTGCATCCAAACTCATTGACGATTTCTTCAAGAAACAAAACTGACTCAATTTTGGTATCCAGAGTACTAATGATAGCTATGTTTCTTTGAGGCATGAGAGCAACTTGTTGAGGGATTTATCACAAGCCATTAAAAGAGATCGGATATGAAGCAATCTCCATATCCGATCTCAAATGGACACACTTCATGAAAAACTAGATACTAAACCCTGGCGAGACTGGCGCGCTCTCTACCTGCCTCAGTAACCTTGACGTCAAACTTCTTAATTTCCTCGATTAGTTCCGCAAGAGCCTCTCCGGCAACCTGGAAATACTTCTCCCCTTTCTCTTTCGAGCCGGCAAAAGGATCTCCAATGGTGGCCGTGTCACTGTACTCGTGATGCTCCATTGGCACCCAGGTGTTTTCGGCACCCATGAACTCAACATGGCCCGTACCATCTTTTTTGGAGAATTTATCTCCCATGAACGCAGGTGCGTGGGTTCTATCTTTTTGGGCTTTTCCCATGTCCATCAAAGATTCGTCATACGCCCATACCGTGCTGGTCTCAAGCTCACCTGCGTGCCAACCCGGTGTATCCTCAGGGGGCCCTGTCCAAATCTGTCCGCCGATAGCCATGGTACGCTCAGTCGGTGTTTTAAACCAACAGCAGAAGCAGCCGGTTTCATAACGCAGTTTACGAAGCACTTCGTCAACCACCTTTGAGTTGCTGCCATGATGGGTAACAAAAACGAGCTTGTTGTAACCATGGTAGATCATGGACATTCCCAGCTCGTAGACGATTTTTCGATAGGTTGAACCAGAAAATGTCAGTGTCCCAGAACCTTGACCTATTTCACCCATATGATGTGGAGAATAGCCTACCGGTATCACCGGAGTATGCAGAGTTTCTGCCAACGGTGCAGCGACTTCCACCACACCCATCGCAGTAACGGTGTCGGTTCCAAGAATAACATGAGCACCATGTTTTTCATTGGATCCCATAGGAATAATAATAGTGTCATTACCCTTCATGTGCTCAGCCACTTCATCGTAGCTCATTTCAAAGGTGTTATAACTTTTTCTTCGTGCCATTGTTGCCTCCTTATTAGAATTGACCAAAATAACAATTTTGCCTTGTAAACCTTTACTCAGCAACTCGGAATAGCAGCTAACGCCATCCGCAAAAGGGGCGTCTGTAAACCTTTTACTGTCGAAAAACACTCCCCCCGGAGGGGAAATTTTCACACATACACCAATGTAAACGTTTACCAACTTTTAAACCACTGCCCCCCTTTTGTCAACAGTTAACAAATATTCGATTTAGGACGATTTTCTGACAATCAGTTTAGTTTTATGTAGCTTAATTCTTGAGGATATTTTACCGGAAATAAGATTTATCAAAGCCCTCATGGAGCTGGTACCAAGTGAAAACATTGGAACCCCCACGGTGGTCAGTGGCGGGACAAAGAATGAACTGAGGGGAATATCATCAAATCCAACTACGGCAAGGTCATCCGGAACCTTGAGACCGAATTCCATGGCAGCATTAATCACTCCATAGGCCATCTGATCATTGGCAGCGAAAATTGCAGTTGGTGCCTTATCTCCGGAGAGTAACTTTTGGGCTTCGACAAAGCCACTCTCGGGTGTCAATCTCCCTTCCCGGACCAGGTCCTGATCAAATCGACAACGATTCTGCGCCAGGGCGCTTTTATAGCCACTCAAACGATCCGTTGCCGTAGTGGAGTCATTAGCCCAGCCAATAAATCCTATCCGGGTATGCCCCCGGTCAATCAAATGCTGCACAGCCTGGGAGGCTCCAGAGATATTATCGACCATGACTGCCGGGAAGTTGACGTCATGTCGCCCGATCACAACTACCCGTTCACGGAATTCATTGAGAACTGAAAGCGGTTCATACCCATTAATAATTCCACCGCTGAAAATTACCCCGTCAACCATCTTTTCCCGCAGTAAATTAATGGATCGAACGATACGTTTCTGACTTCTATCGGTATTTTGCAGGATGATGTTATACCCTTCTTTGTCCGCCTCGTCTTGAATACCTCGTACGATTTCAGCGTAGTAGTGATTCGAGATGTCCGGAATGATGACACCGACCGTCATGGTTCTGTTTAGCTGCAAGGCCCGAGCCAGAGCATTTGGGCGATAATCAAGCTCTTCAACGGCCTGGCGGACCTTTTCCGCAGTTTTGGCGCTGACCTTGTGGTCGCTCGAGTTCAAGACCCTGGAGACCGTGGCAATGGAAACATTCGCTCGTTTGGCGACATCGTGAATTTTCGACACAACAATTCCCGTCCCTTGTTTATGGAAAACGTTTTCCTTAATTTATCCGACCAATCAGTCTCTTGTCAATTCCTATTTCACTGTCTCAATCAGTTGCAGCTTGCCAGAGAGAATCGCCAGTGAGCCAACTTGATCGATACCAATCCGAGAAATCCCATGCGGTCGCCCGGGTGCAAATAGAGCCGGTTCTGAGTACCTCGGTCTTTGATGCAGGTTGGGGTTGGCAAAGACACAGAGATTGCAAAGATAAATAGAATGCCTTGACTATCTAACAATTTGGCATATTTCAATTGAAACTCGAAATCTGATCGCAAAGAAGAGGATTCGAGTGAAACGGATAACTCTCCCTGTGAAGGACATGTGATCCCCACTAAGAAATTATTTGAAATTTATATTCTGATGGGTTATACATGCCTCTTTTAAAATTGAGAGCCTGCTGGAATTTTATAATCATTCTAATATAGTTACGGCCATCCAATGGCTGGTCGTGCGAATGCGGAAAATCATGAAATCATATAAAACGATAACCGAAGCAGATATAGACAGCGATTTCGAATACAATTTCGATCTTAATCCGTTCACCCAGCTTCTGGATGGAATTCACTGGTTGACAGTAACCCCGGTGGGTTTGGTCAGATCTAAAACAAAAGCGTTCGCGGACCACATCCAGGCCATGCGAGATAAGCAGAGCTACAAGCGCACGTTCAAAGGTCCGGTCTGCATGCTGAAATAGCCTCTCACGGAGACGGTCCCCACTTCCTGCCATACATTTTGAGCTCTGAGTTGTTTCTGCGGCGCTGCATGCCTCTGAGGCAATGTTATGCCTCGTCCCCAATCTCCCGGCATAATAGATTTGCTTAGGCTCAGTACATTCTTTTAATTACCTTCATAATCAGCTCATCAGAATGGGTAAGGGAGCATTCTCAAGAACTAATCTGGTTCTCCCGTCTACTCATTCATAGCCATCCCATAAAATATCGGTCCTGCCAGTGGCTGCGATGCTCCACCTGCGTGTGCGAGGACTACTTTTAAGAATCGACGGAAAGGCGGAGTAAGTGCAGTGGCCGTGAAAATATCACGGCGCGTTACCGTGGTTGTGGAACTTGGATTTCAGGAAATTGTGGAGCTGCAGCCAATAAGTGATAAACCGCTATCCTACAACAAATAATAGAGTAGATACAAAACGGGGAAACTGCCAAGTGAGGTGCCAATTACCAAACCGCTAATTTCCTCACTTTTGAAGTTGAATCTTTCCGCATGTATTGCCAGAGAAATAGCTACGGGAACGCCTGACTGCAGAAAAAGAAATTGTTTTATGTCATTTTGCATGTCGAAAAATAATAAAACCACATAGGTGACAATCGGCAGAATAGTCAATCTGAAGCACGAATAAATAAAAGACTTTTTCAGGGCCTCAAAAGAGAAACTATTATAGATGAACATCCCCAGAACAAAAATTGATAATGGGCCTGCCGTTCTGCCAATCATTTGCAGGGAATTGAACAGGTATTCTATCCTTATTTTCAATAATGAGCAGACGCACCCTAAACAAATTGCAATGATCAGGGGATTGGCGAAAACACGAAAAATGAATTCATGATATTTTGACTTGTTAGTGGCGAATTCAAAAAGAAAAATGGACAATATTACACCGATCGGACCTAAGAAAGAGGAAGTAAGAACAGCAAAATCGAGCCCACTTTTGCCAAATGTGGCCTCGAAAAAAGCAATTCCAAAAAACACATGACTGCCGAAGACAATAGACAAGCAAAGAAGAACAA
>JABDPQ010000119.1 GCA_013042695.1 Desulfobacterales bacterium
CAGGGAGGAAGCGAAATTATTGGCGATTTTCATCAGGAGCAAGGGACTCATATTTATGAATACTTGAGAAGGAATTCCTATATAGGCGGAGGGCATTACGCTGCAAACATGGCAGAGAATGCCATCAGATATCGTATAAAGGATCTGAGCCAGATTGACCTGAAAGGTCTGAGACATCTCTACTATCAGCGCACCTATGTTCGCCTTGCTGGACTTCTCAATTTACCTGTAAAGAAAACCACATTTTGGGCTGAGGACTTGTAAGAGCTCTGAACCACGCTGCTCAATCACCCGAACCTTGAAAAAGTTGAATGGACGGCAACCCTCTGGGGGTGGAATTTTGGCTTCGACTTTGCACCATCAGGGTACCGCTTGCATGCATCACACCAGCAGGTTCACCAGCAGTACGCCATGATTCCCTCAACAATAGCAGCTTATACTGATAACTATTCACCACCTGCAGGATCATATACCCCGTTTTCAAGCGGCGATATGGTTCAGGAAGTTATTGAGCAATACCAGTCCATTCATAATCGAAACTTTTTTCCTGATTACCTGGAAGCCACGATGAAAAACAAGAGAATGGACGGTAGAAATGACCTCGATGACAGTTTAATCGTCTGGCAAGATGATAAGGTTTTGTTATTTGTTCCAAAAGCTCAAACCTCGCAGTGGGAGCTGCAGCTTATGACCAAACCGATCAAATCGACATCTTTTCCCGGCAATGTCCTCGAAACTGACCTAGCGACACGTTCCTCACTGGATAATGGTATGCTGAAGGCACAGCAGGCTCTAGCCGGCCGCGGCGCACAAATGGTCACCGCCATTGAATATTCCAAACGGCTTACGTTGAAAAGTGGAACACAACCTCTGATCTATTGTTTTTTGCCAAAACTTCCTCAATCACCAGGGGCATTCAGTGAGGCGCATCTGCGTTTTATCAATGGTCATTACCCCGAAGATTTTGCTGCCGTTTGCCGACAAAGCCAGTCAGATGCTGGTGATAATCAGAAATAAATCATTCAGTTAATTGCAATACTCTGAGTATATTGAGACCGACTAATGACCTTTTGAAGGCCGATTCTATTCTCGAGATTTATGACCAATGGACCACCAATATTGGCATCGAAACTTGGTTTAGCAGGGTCATCTGATTTCTTTGACAAGAGAATAAATACACCGCATGATTCAGCACTTTGTACCTGCAGCAGTTCCTGCTCCTCATCACTGAGCTCTAATGCGTAGGCAATGTCCAAATCTGTCGGATCAAGCATGGTGAAAGTCACCTGAGGTTCATCAGTGGACTCAAGCCAATATGCTTTCAGCTTATTTTCATGCTTGTGAAATACACGAAACCTAGTGTAGGTTTCAAAGCCGGGTATTCCCCGGGGAAAATAAACAACTTTAGAGGGCGCAGTCTCTGGGGGCCTGGAAGTCATTTGTTCGATTTTCATGGACCTCTCCTTAATAGGTTTTATAGTTTTGGTGTTTTATAAAAAAATAAACAGCGAACCGGCACAATCTACTCAAGGTTTTAATAACATTTTCAAGGTATAACACCGTACCTTACCTTTATAATGCCTTGAGGATATGTCTTAATCTCACGTATCGGCTTCTTTTCTTAAAATAATTACCTGTACTTTGGAGTTAACAATGAAAAAAAAGGGGTATTACGGCAATTGGGGAGGTATGTTTATCCCCGAAGTTCTCTACGAAACGTTCCAGGAACTAGAAAAGGCTTACCAGGAAGCGAGAAATGACAACACCTTCTGGCAGACCTATGTCTCACTGATGTCAACCTATTCATGCCGACCAACCCCCCTGACTCACGCTGAAAATCTTTCAAACCATTTCGGTGGTGCTCAGATCTACATTAAACGTGAAGACCTCAATCACACCGGTGCCCACAAAGCCAATAACGTCATCGGCCAAGGACTACTGGTAAAGCGGATGGGAAAAACGAGAGTTATTGCCGAAACAGGTGCGGGGCAGCATGGTGTGGCCACGGCAACCATGGCGGCAAAATTCGGTTTTAAATGCACAGTCTATATGGGTGAAGAGGATGTCTTGCGCCAACGCCCCAATGTCTTCTGGATGGAAAAAATGGGCGCCACGGTAGTTCC
>JABDPQ010000124.1 GCA_013042695.1 Desulfobacterales bacterium
ATGGAGAAAATCTTATGCGTGTGAAAATTTCTTATGTAGTCTTGCTCACCATATTCATATCAATTGCTCCTATCACAGCATTCAGTCAGTCCCAAAAATCCAAATATGCTGGTCAAGAGACAAGAGATATCAAGAGTTTATCAGATTCTGATAGAGAAGAATTAAGAAATGGACAAGGCTGGGGTTTAGCTAAAGCCGCAGAGCTTAATGGGGTACCAGGACCAGCACACGTATTAGAGCTGAAACAGGAGATTAGTCTCAATCCTGAACAGGTAGCAGAGATAAAACGTCTATACCAAAACATGAAAAACCAGGCGATCCCATTGGGTATTGAGCTCATTGAGCTTGAAAGAGTACTGAATAACCATTTTGCTGATAGATCAATTACTGCTGAAATACTGCATGAATCACTTGAACAAATTGCTCAAACCCAAAAACAATTGCGTTATGTTCATCTTTCAATGCATCTGAAAACAGCTGATCTCTTAACTCCTGAACAGATTGACCTTTACAATAAACTGAGGGGATATTCATCTGATGATCCTTGCAAAAGTATTCCTGATGGACATGATCCCAAAATGTGGAAGAAACATAACAATTGTCCCTAATCGAGACAGTTTTACTAAATTTTGCGATATAACTTATTCTGGAAACATCTCAAAAGTGGATCAACCTGCATAACTGCTCCCAGAGCAAAATGATCTTGCTTTGAATTGCCTTATGGATAGTGCCGCATTTAGATAAGAACAAGGGTTCAGCAATAACGGAAAAAAACTTTTTCAAAAACTGTGATCTAACACAGATAAGATCTCTGCAAATTTTTCATGGTAACAATCTTAAAAAGGAGAGAAACAGATGGAAACTTCCCAGACCAACACGGCCCTGCATGAGCTGCGAAATAAATTTATCGCCAAAGGAATATCCAGCGCCACGGGCAGCTATATCTCACATGGTAAAGGCGCACTTATCGTCGATGTTGAAGGCAGGGAATTCATCGATTTCGCGGGCGGCATTGCCGTTATGAACGTCGGCCACTCTCATCCGAAAGTTGTCAAGGCCATCAAGGACCAGGCTGAAAAGTTCACTCATACCTGCTTCATGGTCTCCCCGTATCAATCGTCTGTAACCCTTGCAAAAAAACTGTGTGCTGAAGTACCTGGAGATTCTCCAAAAGCAGCCATGTTTGCTAACAGTGGCGCTGAAGCCGTTGAAAACGCAGTAAAAATTGCTCGATATTACACCCAGAAATCTGGAATCATTGCCTTTGAGAATGGTTTTCATGGAAGAACTTTGATGGGCATGACCCTGACTTCGAAAATGAAACCTTACAAATTCGGACTCGGGCCGTTTGCACCTGAAGTGTACCGCATGCCATTTGCGCATTGCTATCGCTGTCCATTCAATAAGGAATATCCCAACTGTGACGTCGCCTGTGCCGATCATCTTGAATACTTTTTCATTAACCACGTTGCAGCAGAGCAGACTGCGGCGATTATCGTCGAGCCAGTCCAGGGTGAAGGCGGCTTTATTGCTCCACCAAAAGAGTATTTCAAGAAACTCAAGGCAATCTGCGAGAAGAACAATATTTTGATGATTGCCGATGAAATCCAAACTGGTATCGGCAGGACGGGATATATGTTCGCCATGGAATACTATGGTGTTGAGGCAGACCTGACGACAACAGCAAAAAGCCTTGCGGCCGGAATGCCGCTCAGCGCCGTAGTTGGTAAGAAAGAAATAATGGACGCAGTACATCCATCTGGAATCGGTGGAACCTACGGCGGTAACCCCGTTGCCTGCGAAGCCGCTCTTGCAGTATTTGACATTATAGAATCTGAGCATCTCCTTGCTCAAGCAAAAGAGCTCGGTAAAACATTGAACAACACGTTTGTTAAATTTCAGGAGAAGTACGAAATCATCGGCGACGTTCGCGGTATCGGCCCGATGATCGCCATGGAACTCGTAAAAGACAGACAGAGTAAAATACCGGCTCCTGAAGAGACCAAAGCATTAGTTAAGCACTGTTTTGACAGAGGCTTGATCATCCTATCATGCGGCTCCCATGGAAATGTGCTGCGCTTCCTGATGCCGTTAGTGATTAACGATGAACAACTCAAAAACGGACTTGACATCATTGACGGCGGGCTGGCTGCCATACGTCAATAGCCGCCGCATGGTGCCTTAACTATAACTATTAGAACCAGTCTGCCCGATAAGCAGTTCAGCCGTGGTGGGCTGGAAGGTCTCACGTTTGGTATCCTCCTTACCGGAAATGAGGAGGTTGGCGGAGCCAATGGAGCCAACCACACGCAATACGCAAAATTTCCACTGATTTTTTCCTCGGTTTTGAAGGCGGTAATCCGAATCTTATTGTCACAAAAGAAAAGGGAATCATCTCACTCGAGCTATATGAAACAGGATATAGCAACCCACGCAACTCGCCCATGGCTGGGTCAAATCGCTTTTGACATCCTGGTCGACGATTATGCAAATATTCGCTCCCTTTTCACAACGACAACAACAAATCACTGGCATAGAACAATGGGCGCCTTCTTAAAGGAACCCAATCCAGACATCCAGCATTAGTGACCAGCCCTTTGCACCTTATTGCTTTATGATGTGAAATTGCTAGTTTTTTTTATTGACTCATTTCTTGTAATGTAATTTACCATGTAAAAGGTTTTTCAGACACCCAGCGATCATTCACCCATCAACATTACAAAGGAGGCGAATATGCGTGTTCTATTTCTATTTTTGTTATGGTGTGTTTTGAATATGACTGGTTGCGGCTATTTGCAGTATCAGACTACTGATCAGGGAGAATTTGGCGGCAAACTTGAGGTAAGATGGATAGAACCTAACAGCTTTCTCTTTATACCTGCGGAGAAGGACCCTTTCTATTTTTCTAGAAAAAAAGATGGCAGACGCATTCAACCAAAGGCCATGTATACCGATGGCGGGTCAATACCTCAAATAATATGGAGTGTTCCAGGATATTCACCCTGGGGATACGCACCAGCGTATATCATTCATGATTGGATTTTTGTTGCCCACCATTGTCAAGACCCTGTGGACGGTGATTTTAGCTTTCATGAATCCGCTACTATTCTTTCAGAAGGAATAAAAACGATGATGGAAAATGGAGCGGCTCCCAAAAGTTATTTCAATCACTATACAATTTCTCAAGCGGTAAAAAGTAAGATTGCCGAAGGATATTGGCATAAACCTTCATATATGGAACAAGGTAAGTGTAAAGTAATACCGGATAAATTCCTCGTTCAGCCGACATTGATCACCATTATTGATGGTGCTCAATTAAACCTCATTCAGAAGTGATATTACCTCGCTACCAATCAGGGACCTATATTGGAAAAATGGCAAAGATGGTTGTACGAGACGATACCATAACAAATGATTTAAGTGGAAAGCCCATTTTGCAAGAAGATTCTTTCTTGTAAGTCGATATCTCGCTATGCAAAGATCAAAATAAAGAGGTTTTAATCTGATTGATCGCCTTTATTTCATTGCAGAAAGTAGAGTAGAGTATTACGCTTAGGCAGATCATACTAAGTAGATGACTATCCCCTTCAGTAAATCCTCTCTTTGGTCTTGAAATCCCACCATTGCCGATGGACTTGATGCTGCTTAGGTAAGATAGGAGAACAAATAAATTGTGATGGTTTAACCTCTGATTTTTTGAAAATAAGATGGCTTTGGAATATTTCTTCTTGCCAAGACTCGGATAAAGAAGTGAACATCACGAAGATTACTTTCATAACAATTATTTTCGGTAATCAAAATTCCAGTCGAAACATCACATGATGCCTCGGCTATTTAACAAAGGGTTCGCAAATGGACCCAGCACAAAGGAGTAAGACACGATGGCTGAAGGCACAGTAAAGTGGTTTAACGATGCAAAAGGTTTTGGTTTTATTGAGCAAGATGGCGGCAAAGATGTATTTGTACATCATTCAGCAATTCAGGCCGAGGG
>JABDPQ010000125.1 GCA_013042695.1 Desulfobacterales bacterium
GGCGCTCAATGCGGCGCAATGAGGCAGGCATCGTTTCAACTTGGCTTTTTTCACTACCGACAATAATATCCATTGCTTGAAATGATTCCCCACCATATTGCTCGATCACAAGTGAGGTGATAGTTCCAGGGGTATCATCTCTAAAATCGGTAAGAATCTCAAAACGCTCTGCTGCCGAAAAAATTAATGAATCGACCGAGACTGGTCTCTCGAGGAATCCCCCATCTGAGGCGATTACTTGAAAAGACCGTTTATCAGAAAACGAGAGTCGGTAAATTGTTGAATTCGAACCATTCAAAAGTCGAAAACGGACAATCCCGCGGACTACATTAAGTTGAGGCCGTATGGCGCCGTTGACAAATAAATAATTACCAATAACTCCATGCATAATATCATGACCACTGGTCACATAAGCAAAGCTGCCATCCTCATAGAAGCGGCGATCTTGAAAAATAAGCGGTATATCATCAACACCATAGTCTCTTGGAATGGGAGCATTTAGAGAGAAATCATCTTCTATGATAAACATGCCGGCCAATCCCTTATAGACATGCTCACCTGTTCGTCCCAAGGCATGGGGATGATACCAGAGCGTTGCGGCTTGTTGCTTTATGGTAAAATCTGGTTTCCACTCTCCTCCCGCTTCAATCACTTGTCGAGGACCACCATCCCACTGGGCTGGTACATGAAGTCCATGCCAGTGCACTGTTGTCGATTCTTTCAATTGATTTCGAACACGCAGTTGAACTCTCTTGCCATCTCTCACTCTAATCGTCGGGCCTAAAAAACTGCCGTTATAGCCAAGCGTCGGAGTATCAATATCCGAAAAGAAACGGCGTGACCCAGTCATGACATCAAGACCAAGGGCACTATCGTTCATATCAGCATCCAGAAGCGGCGGGATAAGCAGAGGCGGACCTGCTAGGGATTTTGCACCGGCTGTGCTGCCGCTTAGAATTGGTATACTTGCAAAGGGTGACCCAAAAGTACTTACACCTGTCCAAGCGATTACCGCGAGTCCTTGTTTCAAGAAACGTCTTCTTTTCATAGTGCCAGTCCTCTTATACTATCTCTTTGAGAAAGAAAAATTGCCTGCTTGCAGGTTATCTACAGTGGGAGAGTATAAGACAGATAATCAGTTATGCCTTATATAATGACGGTAACAGGATTTCGCCGGGCTGACTCAATTGCGAAGCTTCAAAGAGGGACACTTCGATGAGCCTGAAAAACTCACGGTAATATAGGCTCATATCAGTTTTGAGAAGCAGGGAAAGAAACGGTAAGGCGATAAGCGCTAAGTTCCTGTTCAAGCCAGGATTCAGTGCTGGAGGTTACATCATTGCAGCGTACAAGATATTTGACTTTGGTGATTGAGCTCTGACTGGCCGCATGCTCGATGAATTGCTCGGTGGTGGTAATTTTTGTTTTGATATACGTATACTTTCGCAGGATATGTTCACGGGCACGAGCCTTTGAATAGGTTGTGTCATTGCGGATAAATGAACATTCTGAGTTGCCGATATAATCGAGCAGATGGGTGATTTCCTGTTCTGATGCTTCCGTCATATTTGCTGCAGCTTCGCACCATGGCAGCAGCAAAAAAAACAACACAAGCAATGCACAGGCGTTTTGCCGCTTCATCTGGCCTTTCCTTGCGTTGGTAAGCTGAAGTGAACTTCAAGAGGGTTATGATCAGATGTCTCAACAATATGGCTTACAGCCTTTTCCACTTGAAGTCCTCTGAAGTAAAGACCATCAACGACGTTGTTAAAAAACTCAACACGGTTGTCAGGATTAAACTCAACCGCAGCGAGTCCAATCTCAGACATTTTTTCACCTATAAGAGACTGCCTGTCTTCACTCCAGGTATTGAAGTCCCCGGCAATAATTACCGGTCCGCTATGGCGATCGACAATAGCTTTGAGGGCCTCTGCCTGCTTGTGAACTGCTTCGCTGCCAAGGGTAAAATTAACCAGGTGAACATTGATTATCAGAAGTTCTCTGTCTGTGCCGTTGAATGGATAGGTACTGGCGAGAACTACTTTCGGAATTTTGATGAGCGGCTCTGGCTCTCGGAAGGCACAGGAAAAATGAGCCGGCACGCGCCCTGCAGACAAGATGCCAATATCATTTTCTCCCAGTTGAAACGCCACAGCAAGAAGCCATTCACTAGCAAACATTTTAAGCAGCGCTTTGAGCTCCGCGTCAAGGGCCGCTTCCTGGAGCAGAACAAAATCTGCAGCCTGCCCACGAATAGCCAGATCGTCCGCCCAGCCAGGCTGAGAGCCCTTATGCGAATTCCAACTCAGAACACTGAATCTTTCAGGATCTATACCAAACCCAGCGTTAGTTTGAGCCCGAATCGCTCCAGTTGATGTGCAGGCACGAGCCTTCTGACCAAGAATCTGGTCTTGGCTGCCGAATATAATAATTGCTTGATCTGGTATTGACATACATCCGGCAATACTGCTTATCCAGAGACCAAACAATAGACCGTAAAGAATCGTCACTACAGGAATTTTAAGGCGTAATCTCTTCTTCATGAGGCATCAATTATATTCACTCGCCTTTTATGTGCAAGGCTTTAGCTCAACGTCACCACATCGAGGTATACAACTGTTGATGTAGAAAGTAAATTAGTTGAGCCTTTTGCAAAACGATGATTTTCGTTCAAAGTCAAGGCCTGCGAAAAATTTTTGCCGCAGGTATATAACCGATATTCCAAGGATAAAAATTTAAGCATAACGTAGAGGTTGAGCGAAAAGGGCGTTTTGCAAGTGGCTCAGTTGTTAATTTGGCAGCTTACTCATCTTTATCACGCACACCGAACTGATAGCGAGTGATGTGATGATATACTTGACCAGCCTCGAGAATTACTGATGGAAAGGCTCGCTGATTTGGCGAATCTGGAAAATGCTGTCCTTCAAGACAAAGCCCACCATGTTTGCAGAGAGCAATGCGGTTTCCACCATGCCCATGCTCGGTGAGAAAATTCCCGGTATAAAACTGCAGCCCTGGCTGTGATGTAAAAACCTCCATTGTCCGACCAGACAGAGGGTCACATAAATAAGCTGCCGGGAGTCCCTTTTCATTTCCATGATCAAGCACAAAATTGTGGTCGAAGCCGCCCTCAACCAAGTCGGCCGAACTGGTATCAGACAACGCCTGACCTATGTGTTGTCCAGCTCGAAAGTCAAATGAGGAGTTCTCAACACTCTTTAATGAACCAGTAGGCAGACACTCTGAATCAACCGGAGTATAGCCTGAAGCATTAATGCAAAGCAGGTGGTCAAGAATGGTTCCGTCTCCCGCCAGGTTAAAATAGCTTTGCTGGGTAAGATTAACGATTGTTCTGTTGTCAGTTGCGGCGTTATATTCAATCAGCAGTCCATTGTCTGCGGTTAATAAATAGAAGACCTGAATATCGACAGTCCCGGGGTATCCCTCCTCGCCATCAGGACTCGTATAAGACAATGCCACGCCGCAACCACGTGGCTCCCGGACCGGTTGCGCTTCCCAGACTTTTTTATTGAATCCTTCTGCTCCGCCATGGAGGTGATTCGCCCCATCATTGCAGGTAAGCTTGTATTTCCTGCCGTCAATCTGAAAACAACCCCGGCTGATTCGGTTGGCATAGCGACCAACCAGACAGCCCATATAGTTTGTATCGTTTACATATTCTTCAAGTGAGTCATATCCTAGAACAATATTTTCAAGCATCCCCTGACGATCAGGAGTTTTAATTGAGGTGATGATGCCACCATAGTTTGTCAGCCCGACAACCAGACCATTACCATTAGCGATAGTGTATAAGTCGATATCCTTGTCACCCAATTGGCCGAATGTTTCTCTGCTAAGCTGCACCGTCAATCTCCCATCTCTCAGAAGGATGTAGCATGATCATACCGTTGGCCTCTTAGCAAGCCACAAGACCTTGTGGTTCACACGCTTCCCTC
>JABDPQ010000244.1 GCA_013042695.1 Desulfobacterales bacterium
CTCTTATACAGCTCGAACATGATCAAAAAAGTCCCCAAAGGAGAAGCCCTCGAAGAGGGGCTGCAGGTCATCATAGATGAAACTATTCGCTGTCGAAAGATTATCCAGGAACTCCTCGAATTTTCCAAAGGCAGTGATCCCGCGAAGGTGCCGATAGATATCAATGAAACCGTATTTAAGGCATTGAATATACTAGAAAATGAGTTTCTTCTAAAACGAGTTGAGGTGGATAAAAACTTGGCCTCAGACTTGCCGAATGTCATGGCTGATGGTAGCCAGATGGAGCAGGTCTTCGTTAATTTGCTGATTAACGCGGTTCAGGCCGTTCCGAATGACGGAACGGTCCAGGTGAAAAGCAGTCTTAGCGAGCAGGAATCCTGCGTTAGTATAGAGGTGACGGATAACGGTCCAGGAATCAGCAGGAAGGAGCAGTCTAAAATATTCGAACCGTTCTTTTCCACCAAATCCAATGGAACGGGGCTCGGGCTCTCTGTCAGCTATGGTATTGTCCGCAATCATCAGGGCAACATTAGCGTACAGAGTCGACCGGGTGAGGGAACCCAATTTATTGTCAAGATCCCCATTACCCAGCAAAAAAATAAGGAAATGCATGGTACCGTTGAAAGAACAACGGTCAGCAAATGATGAGAACCGATCAACCCAATATTCTTGTCATTGACGATGAGGCCTCAATCTGTAAGGGCTGCAGTTTGATACTAGGAGAACAGGATTTCTTAGTATCAACCCGGACAAAGGGCAAGGACGGCTTGCGCGAAGCATTGGCTGGACGATTCGATATCGTGCTTCTTGATTTACGGCTGCCCGATATTGACGGGATGGAAGTTCTTGCCAGCCTTCGCGAGAAAAAACCGGAGACCCAGGTGATTGTGATGACTGGTTACTCAACGGTTAAAAGTGCTGTTGAGGCCATGAAAGGTGGAGCTTTCGATTACCTTGCCAAACCGTTCACCGAAGATGAAATCATTTTGGCTGTAGCAAAGGCGATAGAAGATAAACGCCTCAGGGATGAGAACATTCTCCTGCGTAAACAACTTTTTGAGCGTTTCGATTTCAATAATATAGTTGGAGAGGACCCGGCCATTTTAGAGATCTTTGAGAGCATCAAAAGGGTTGCTGCAACTGACAGCACCGTGCTTATCACTGGGGAAAGTGGAACCGGCAAGGAATTGTTTGCGGGTGCTATTCATGTCCAGAGCTCCAGGGCAGCCAAGAGATACGTGACTTTAGACTGCAGTACATTGTCCTCAAGCCTTCTCGAGAGCGAATTGTTTGGCCACGTGAAAGGGGCGTTCACTGACGCCACCCACGATAAAAAGGGAATTTTCAGTGTCGCCAATCACGGCACATTATTTCTGGACGAGTTATCCAACCTGAATCTGGAAATCCAGAGTAAGCTGCTTCGCGTTATGGAGTCAGGTGAATATAAGCCGGTTGGTGAGAGCCATACCATAAAAACAGATGTGAGAATAGTTGCAGCAACGAACAGAGACCTTTCGAAACTGGTTGCCGAGGGGTCTTTTCGGGAAGATCTTTATTACCGTTTGAACGTCTTTCCCATCCGTATACCTCCGCTTAGAGAAAGAAAGGAGGACATACCCCGGCTTGCCTATCATTTCCTGCGCCTTTTCTGCAAAGAAACTGGTAAGCGGATCGAAGGCTTTTCTGATGATGCCCTGGTCCTGCTGATGAATCATTCCTGGCCTGGAAATGTTCGCCAGTTGAAAAATACTGTTGAACGGCTGGTAATAATGACGGACCATGGTTTCCTTGACAGAGAGATTATCACGCCCCACATCCAGGTTGATGGTAGATCTACCCCTTCTGGACCTAAGCAAATTCCAGAGACTTGGGAAGAGCTTAAAACGTTTAAAAAGCACATACTGGAGAATATATTCGGCCAGGTGGAAAAAAAATTTCTGATGAAAGCCCTATCTGATTGCCAGGGTAATATCACCCACGCTGCCCAAAAAGTAGGCATGCAAAGGCCGAACTTCTCGAAATTGATGAAGAGCCACAGTCTGTCGGCAGACGATCTGTAACATAGTCCTTCAGAACAATATCTTTATTTATTTCTGCCATTCTGCCTCACTCCTGGTTCGCCCCCTTAGCCGCACAAATTCATATACACTGCCGTATATATTATTATTCACCAATAACACTTTGAATTAATATATTTTTTCCTCATTCACACCATTATAGCCGTATTAAAATTGATACGCTTATCCTCAACACCTACCCCAGCAAAACCTTATTCTTGTTTCTGTAACCAACTTTAATTATTAAAATTATTTTCATTGTGTCGATTACTTCCGCATTTGGTCTAAACGGCATGGGAGTTGCTCTATAAAGGTCAAGGCACGTCAGTGTTGAACAGCTGGCGCTTCCGGCTGATAAGCAGCCGCGATAAAGCCAACCGACGAAAACAGGCGAAATGCAGGAGGTGCGGCTATGACATCAATCCATGCTAATCATGTGACAGATGCTCCCCCTCATATTCTCGTTATGAAAGACGAAGAATCTGTGGCCAGGGGCCTTGAAATGGTGCTCGAAGAGGAAGGCTATGATGTCGACCTGGCATATAC
>JABDPQ010000149.1 GCA_013042695.1 Desulfobacterales bacterium
GTGTGTAGTTGTTATGATGAATTTGGAAATGAAGCCTTGAAAGTTCCAATAAATGATTTCGTCCTAAGCAAATAAAAGTAACATGACAATAAAGAAGCAACTCGTCCGAATTTTATTGTTTTCTCTGATATTTTTTGGCTTATGGTATTTTATCCAGTTATATACCTGGACTGCAATTCATTCTGGCACCTCAAAATATCTTATATGGAAATTTTTCAATGATTTGCTCTCATTTCCGTTTTTATATTTTCAAACTCAATCTCAATTTCTGAATGTGATTATTGCCATTGTTAATTCAGTTGTTTGGGGAGTCGCTTTCAATTTTATAATTTCATTTTTTATAAAGAAAAATACCGACAAATGAACTACCCCGCTGCAAGCAGACGGAGTATCAAAAATGTTTAACACCCCAAGGGGCGGGGTATTAAACCCAAGTTACCCAACAAAATCGAGCGGCTGAATAGCAACGTTAGGTACGAATGGTGTTTTTTGTTGTCGCTGATTTTTAACTCGAGATGGACTGAACAAATGCGAAAATTAATTATTTCGTGCTTAGTACTCATTGTTTCACTTCCGATCGCTTTTATAACGACAATTCTTTTGCATCCATTTGGGAGATGGTTAGAAAAAATATCAGGTATCGAATCGTTTGGGCATTCTGGCCCTGCGGAATGGTGCTATTGGTTCGACTACATCGTGCTTCTAGCAATCGCAACATTGATAGTGAGTAATATCGGAAGAAGAAATGAGTAGATACATAGTAAAAATCAAACAATCTGATATGCCATGATGGCTTATCCGGCCTTACGAGCAAAGTTTCCGTTGATCACCTAGCAGTGAGCATCGTTCGACCAGGCAAGTCCCCACCAACCTGATTATTAGCGCGAGATAATCAAGAGAAACCCACAAAGTGAGAGTTATTCATTACTTCCGAACAAGTTCAGTCAGTGTTTTCTTCCCCTCAATGCTCAACCCCAAACGTTCGATTTCACGAGACAGCTGATCTTTGTTGCCATGACCGCCGACATAGCCGTTTAGACGTGCTGCGGCAGTGGAATCCACAAGATCCCGGTGATGCGGATAAATCCGTACCAACTCCTTCTCCAGGGCATTACGCCCTTTTAGAAGATACTTCTGGTGATAATCTTCGGCCATAGTAAAGGAGTTAAGCGGCACCACTTTGGTTTCTACTTTGTGGCCGATTTTTTGTGACAGGGCAGTTTTGGAAGCCTCTGCCTGAAGGAGCTGGTTCTCATTGTGGTAAAAAACCGCATTCATGTATTGCTGCGACCATGATCGTCTTTTCGGCTGGTGACTCTGCCAGAAAATATCAAGCAGTTGGTTATAGCTGACGCGGCTCGGATCATAGTCAATCTGGATGGTCTCGGTATGGTCGCCCATTTGTCTGTAAGTTGGAGCGTCCATTTGACCGCCAGCATATCCAACACGTGTCCGAATCACGCCCTCAAGTATCCCGAACCGGGATTCGACGCCCCAGAATCAGCCCAACCCAAAGGACGCGGTTTCGATTAAAGATGGCACCGCTTCATCGATGGGCGGTATCCCCGGCGATTCAATTTTGGCTTTGGAAGCAAGAGTCACTTTTCCCCCCTCTGTCTCAGATGCGTGGTTTGACTGCATTGTCACCATTAAGCAACCGACTACTAAAACCGAAACCACTCCCCATACGAATAAATATCGGTTGTGTCCGCTATTTCTTCTTTTCTTCATATCGAAAGTCCTCTTATTTAGATTGCCGACACATGTTTCTTGAATACTGACTGCCAATGAATTTACTTATGATAATAACCATGTTTAAGAGGAGTTCTGTAAAGATTAAGTAAAGATTGTCAGCTCAGGTCCACTATAAGACTTGTCAGCCACTGTTTGAGAGGATTTGTCAATGGGGGCTCATCCGTCAATTTGCGACGCAATAAAGAAATTAAAACAAAAAAGTAAGATGCAAAATAATCGTCCTGAACCTTGAGGTTTAATAGCCTGACATTGCACATATTAGTCTAGAGGTCTGCTCCAGTATGCCGGTAGCAAGAAGATCAAAGAACGAATCGAACAAACTATGCAGGTGCCTTGCTGCTCGTTATTTTTCTGCATGGATAGCATTATATATACAAGCATTTTACGCTTAATATAGTTGTTTCAGCTAAATATTTCCGACCTTAAGCAGCTCAGAAAGTTCAGTCATTGACAGGTTGGTTTGGCTGTGTTTTATAAAATTTATCGACACATTCATTTCCACCCAACTTTGAGAGTTAACTTTACGGAGGCTGTTACAGCTCGGCTCATGAACGGATGATCCGAACTGGCAATGGTTCAATCATGGATAAAGCAAGCCGGATCAAAGATCTTTTAAACGCAAAAGCGTGCGAGGGACTACTCTATAGTTTTTGGACGCATTTCCCCACCGTTGACCTCGATGCAAAATCTCTGGCTGAAACGTCCTATTCCTTCTACAAAGAACTTAATCTGGACTTTATAAAAAGCATGCCCAACGGCATGTATTCCATTATGGACTGGGGCTGTGAGTGTGATTTCAGCCAGATTGCTCGTGGAGGCATCGCAAAGGTAATTCGGGCGGCCGTTGAAAAACCTGAAGACTGGAATAAGCTCCAGGAGCTGGATCTAGAAAAAGGAAGCCTAGGTCGGGAGCTTTTTTCTTTGAAGCTCCTCCTGCAGTATGTTCATGAAACAACACCTGTTATCGCAACGGTGTTCTCACCTATGACCACCGCATACAAGCTATCAGGTGGAAAAGTACTGGAACATCTGCATACTCACCCAGAATATGTACTAAACGGGTTACGCATAATTACAGAGACCACCTGCCGGTTCGCCAAAAGAGCTGTCGAGTTGGGCTGTGCCGGAATTTTTTTCGCGACTCAAATGTGCACCGAGGAAATGATGACCCTGGCAGGCTATGAGGAACATTGCCTGCCCTATGACCTATCTGTCCTTCAGGCAGTAAGGCGAGACACATGGTTCAATGTGGCACACCTTCATGGCAACCGGATTCTGTTTGACGCTGTCACACACTACCCCGTAGAAGGTATAAGCTGGCATGTTTGGGAAACACCTCCTGGGGTCAGTGAGTTTTTGGAAAAAACCAATGGTAAGATCATTGTAGGAGGTTTTCAACGTGCCAACATCAGTAAGAAAGACCTACCTGCCGTCATTGACGACTTAGACAACATGGTGCGTTTGACCAAAGGGAGCCGTTTGATTTTGGCTCCAGGCTGCACGGTCCGACATCCGTGTGATCGTAATTTTCTGAAAATGATCGCTGCTAAAATAAGAGCTCGGGGGCATAACTTATCTGCTTGATCAGCATACATTCAAAGGATCTAAATCAATGAATATTTGTATTTTTGGTGCTGGCCCCGGCGCCATGGCTATGGCCTGTTATGCCAAGGAAATGGGCCATCTTGTCGGCTTGTGCGAACTGCCTGATTTCCAGTCCAATATTGAAGGCTTCAGGGAAAAACCCACTATTCGTTCCGTTGGCCTGATTGCAGGATGGACTCACTTGGAAATGGTGACCACCAACGCCAGAAAAGCGTTGCAGTGGGCGGATATCATCATTGTGGTCACCCATGCAGGCGCACACCGAGAAATCGCCCATCTGTGCGCTGCACATGTTGCTGGGCCTAAAACGGTGATCCTTTGTCCATCTTATGTGGGGGGCGGTTGGTATCTACACCGCGAAATCAACAAGGCAGATCCTGGCAGTCAAATTAGTGTTGTAGAGTGCTCTGTGCTTCCATTTGCCTGCAGAAAAACAGATTACCGTACCGTATCCGTCCATGGGCTCAAACGTCGCTTTATGGTGTCGACCATGGGCAAAAATGATGCGGATGAAACGACCCGTCTGTTCACTGAACTTTTTGAAGATGTCATATTTTCACAACATGAATTCGAAGCCGGTCTGCATGAAACCAACTTCATCATTCATTCCTGTATTGCATTGCTCAATAGCGGTTATGTTCATGGAGATCAGGAATGGACATTTTATCGCCAGGGACTGACCGTAAGCATAGGGAAACTTATCGAGGCAGTTGATGCCGAGAGAATAAACCTGCTTAAAAAACTTCTGCTTCCACAGATCTCCCTGGCACAATGGTTCATTGATTTTTACAAAGAGCAGGGAATAAAGGGCAAAAGTGTTTATAAGTTATTATCAGAATTCAAGCCGTTTGCCGGTTCACCAGGACCGCGATCCCTGACGCATAGGTATTTCAGCGAAGATATTGCATATGGTCTTGTGCCGATGAGCAGCCTTGCTGCAAACCTGAAGGTCAGGACACCGTTAACAGACGGCTTAATTGAGCTGGCCAGTGCAATTTGCGCTATTGATTTTCGCTCCACTGGCAGATATTTGGGAGATTTCAAATCACCTGACGGGTAAAATTCACCTGTGGGATAGAGCTGTTATACCTATTCCATCGACAGACTAACAATCAACAAAGGAGATGCAAAATGAAGAAGAAATCTATCTTATGCCTACTCTGTTTATTGCTGATGGTCATCGGCTTACCAGCTCTTTCCCTGGCAGCCGATTATCCAGAGCGCCCAATACAGATGATCGTTGCTTTCAAACCTGGTGGCGGCACTGACGTGGCAGCCCGTGGAATTTCACGCTACATTGAGAAGTATCTTGGTGCGGATGCCAAAATTGCTATTTTCAATAAACCGGGTGCAGGAGGAGAAATCGGTTTTACTACACTGGCAACAGCCAAGCCTGACGGATATACGATAGGTTTCATCAATGTCCCGGCAATCATCTCATATGCTATCGAACGTGAAACCAAGTACCAGATGTCTGACTTTGCCCCACTTGGCAATATTGTTTATGACCCCGGTGTATGGGCAGTACGCTCGGACAGTGAAATCAAAAACTTGCAGGATGCGCTCGAGTTCGCAAAAGCCAACCCGGGAATCCTGACAGTGGGAACAACCGGATCAAGTGGATCAAGTGAGCATGTTACCATTATGCAAATTGAAAAAATGACCGATACCAAATATAATCATGCGCCTTTTGGCAGTACTGCTCCGATGCGCAGTGCCCTTCTTGGTGGGCATGTCCCAATGGGAGCCTTTAACTTGAGTGAAGGCATTACTCTTGAAGCCGAAGGCAAAATCCGGTTTTTGGGCTGTATGAGCAACGAACGCTCCCCTCTGGCGCCTCATGTGCCAACTTTCAAAGAACAGGGGTTGGACATTGTTATGGGCTCTTCAAGGGGTCTGGCAGTTCCCAAAGGCCTGCCTGATGACATTTTCAAAAAGCTTGAAGAAGCTGTCAATCAAGCCGTCAACGATCCTGAATATGTAGCACAGTCAAAGAAGGCCTCCGTTCCCTTGAATTATATGACGGGTGCTGAATATAAAGCATTGATAGACCGTTTTGATACTGAATTGAGAAAAATCTGGGCTGTATCCCCTTGGAAGTAGATCAGCGCAGCGGGCACAAGGCGACTGCCGCGTGCCCGCCTGAAAAACAGTAACAATAAATTTCTGGACGGAGCGGTGAACATGACGACCAACATTCAGGAACGCGCCATGGCGATGGGAATCTGTGCTGCAGCCCTCTTTTTACTCTACCTGAGCATGGATTTCCCGATGGAATCACGAGTATTTCCGATTGCCGTCTTGAGCCTCATGGCGATTCTGGCGGCAGTCGTGTTCCTGCGCTCCTTCTTGAAGTCTCAATCTGCAGAGCAAGAGCAAGCCCCTCAGCCATTTTTTATTCACCGGAATCGTTTTTCCGCTTCATTTGCCTGTATTTTCGGATATATCGTATTGCTTCCCATACTCGGCTATTTTACCACCAGTGCAATTTTCTTTGTGGCCATGACCTGGTTTCTTGGCTTCCGCAGCTATAAAGCGACCGCTCTGACAATCTTTATTTTCCTGAGCTTCATCTATATCGTTTTTGTTCTCTTATTTGAACGGCCCATACC
>JABDPQ010000153.1 GCA_013042695.1 Desulfobacterales bacterium
GACAACGCATCTGAGTTTCCTGCATCGGTGCCGACCTTCGCGCACTATCTTCGGGATCTTGGCTATAAGACCTGCCTCAGCGGCAAGATGCATTTCGTTGGTCCCGATCAGCTTCATGGATTTGAAGAACGCCTGACAACTGATATTTACCCTTCAGATTTTGGCTGGACATCCGATTGGAGCAAAACCGATTTTCCTTTTTCCCCGTCAGTAATGAGTCTACGCGGTGTTGTCGAGGCAGGCCTTTGCAAACGCTCCTTGCAGTTGGATTACGATGAAGAAGTCTGTATCACGTCGGTAAAAAAAATCTACGATTATGCCCGGGATCGAGACAATCGCCCGTTTTTTTTGGCAGCGTCCTTCACCCATCCCCATAACCCCTTCACCATAACAAAGGAATACTGGGACCGTTACGACCATGAAGAAATCGACCTACCTTCGGTACCGGCCATTCCTTTTGATGATCGCGATCCATGGAGCCAACGCTATTATTACCTGATAAGACAGGACGAACACAATGTCGACGAAGACACTATCCGCACCGCGCGCCACGCCTATTATGGAATGATCAGTTACGTTGATGATCAGGTTGGCAAGCTGATGAAGGCATTGAAAGACACCGGGCTGGCGGAAAATACCATCGTTGTTTTCACCTCCGATCATGGAGATATGATGGGTGAGCGCGGCATGTGGTATAAATTCAATCCATACGAATGGTCGGTTCGAGTGCCGCTGATCGTCTCATCACCAGGCGGCTTGAAAGGCCTCATAGAAGAGCGCGGTGTCTCATTGGTAGATCTGCTGCCTACGTTTCTCGATATTGCGACCGATGGCAACCCTCCAGATCTTGTGGAGCCCGTTGACGGTCACAGTTTAGTCAACCTCATGCACAACGATGATCCGGATTGGCGTGACGATGTCATGATAGAATTCACTGGTGAAGGTATCTATTCGCCTTGTCTGATGTTGAGAAAAAACGGTTTCAAGTACGTTTATTGCGAAGACGACCCGGGAATGCTATTCGACTTGAACAACGACCCGAAGGAACTTCGTAATCTGTGTGGCGATCCGAAATACACCGCTACCGAAAAAGACATGCTGGAAGACATCCTATCGCGATGGGATCCGGTCGCAATGAAAGAGGATATCCTTCGAAGCCAAAAACGTCGGCTATTCATTCAAAGAGTTTTGCTCCAGGGCAACCGTTCACCGTGGGACTATCAGCCCTACCGCGACGCTTCAAAGGAGTTTGTACGTAGCGCAGCCGACACCGATACCACTATGACCAAGGGCCTCGCACGATTTCCCTACATGGATCCGATTCCACCAGATACACCGAGATCGGAATAAGACTTACGGCTACCTTGGAAATAGTCTTTTATCCAAATTTCAAGTTGCGTATAAAGATATTATCCTCAGAATATCAGCTCTAAGGTTGTGGTTAAAATTGCATACGCATGAAGATTTTAAATAAATATTTTATTTTTCCCAGGCAGCTATAAAATAACTTTGGGGATAACCATGTCTGCAAATCCGAATATTATCCTTTTTATTACTGATCAGCAGCGTGCTGATACTATCAATGCACTTGGCAGTCAATGGATGATTACACCAAACCTCGACCGTCTCGTTAAAGAGGGTACTTCTTTTACGAGATGCTATACAACTTCGCCAGTTTGTGTAGCAGCACGAGCTAGTTTGTTTACCGGGTACTACCCACACAGCACTGGAACATTCACAAATTTCCAACCGTGGGAACCCACATGGATCAACCAGCTCGCTGATACCGGCTATCATTGCGTTAATATGGGGAAAATGCATATCAACCCGTACGACAAGCTTGGTGGTTTTCATCAACGTTACCCCATAGAAAACAAGGATCGTCCGTTATTTTTAGACGAGCACAAGCGGGCTTGGCATGATGAATGGGATAAGGCACTACATGCAAAAAACCTTACTAAGCCTTCTCGCTACAATCGTTTGAAGAAAGATCCAGAAGGTTTTTTGAAGGCGCAAGGGTGTTTCCCATGGGAATTGGATGGGGATATGCATTCAGATATCTTTTTGGGAGACACGGTTATTTGGTGGTTAAAAGAACGCGAATCCACTGCTCCACTCTTTTTGCAAATTGGTTTTCCAGGGCCGCATCCACCATATGATCCCGATCAAAAATATCTCTCCATGTACGATAATGTTGACATACCTGTCCAGGATTTTAGTGATCAGGAACTTGAAGCACAACCAATTGCCATAAAAAATCTACGCAAAGATATGAAACGATTAAATATAGATTCGATAGCGTGGAAAGACAAACCGACCAAAGAGGACATGATCAAGATCCGTAAGCATTACGCAGCTAATGTCACAATGATCGATGAGAAAATTGGACAAATAATAAGTGTCCTTGATCAAAAAGGCTATCTCGAAAACTCGATAGTAATCTTTACCTCAGATCATGGCGATGCTCTAGGTGATCATGGGTGCATTCAAAAATGGAATATGTATGAATCGTCAGTAAATGTTCCTCTTATATTCTGGTCTCCCAAATACGTACCTGCTGGCAAAATAAGTGACGAACTTGTGCAGCTTTTCGACGTGGCACCCACTTTGTTAGAGAAAACCGATGTCTCAATTCCTGACTCATGGGAAGCTGAGTCCTTATGGCCTGTTATTAATGGGGAGTCGGGAGGACGAGAGGTTGTTTACAGTGAATTAGCTCGCGACCATATTCAAATTACAAGCGAGTATATCATTATGAGAAGGGATAAAGAATATAAACTCGTTTGGTATACTGATGACCATTACGGCGAATTATATGATGTACTTAATGATCCAGGTGAACAACGTAATCTTTGGGCAGAGCCGGAGTATATCAGTAAACGTGATAGTTTATTACAGGCTTTAAAAGAGTGGCTCGCCATAAGTATGTTACGTGCAAATATGAAGCCATCCGAAAAAGCTCAGCAGGCAATGAAAATTGAGTAATTACATCTATGTTGATTATTCTGTTTAGTTTACATTCATAACTGACTGATCTCGCTCAGTTTAAGTGGACACAAAGTTAAGTAATTTTCAAGAGAATAGATTCGGAGTTCATGATTGCTGCACTTTCTCAGCATGAAAAGAATCCAATGGCAATACTAGCAATTATTAATGCTCTGTAAATTGAGATAGTTCCTGATTCCCTATCCAAACAGATAAACTGACCATCCGATAGGTTGGCACTGGAAGGTTTAACTATATCCTGAATCCGTGACGGCTTTGTGTCGAATTACAAGTAACTATTGGTTGTTGTGATAAAAAATATCTTATTCATTGGGTGACCGTCTTTACCCCGCCGCCCTTCGGGGCGCCCAATAACACTACATCTGCTGTGTTGACAACTCGTTGATATACCCAAGTATTACCAACATTGTTGTCGCCTTGCATCTGTAGCGCTCTTGGACGCTCACAGATTCAGGTATCTGAATATTCACTAAAGGAAGGTGATCAGGTACAATGTAACATTATATTATTAAAGAAGAAGCAAGATATTTGAGTGGTAAGTGACCTCCTCGACACAACCTGCAAACCTAACTAGGCCCAACCTGCTCTCTTCTTCAAGGGGAGGCTATCAATTTGATATAAGGCTATGAGGCTATCAATTTGATATAAGGCTATATGTAACAACTAGAAAAATCGCAAATGGGCATTGGGGTATAGTGCAGCAACCCGCCTCAAAATTTCACCTGTGTAGCACATATTCATCGCACGCCTCGATTTAGAAGAAAATATCTCGTTTCAGGATGGAAATTAGCCTAAGATTAAATTTATCAGAAGTGAGATTAATTCGGACGTAAAACGTCCTATTGAAAAAAAACCAGCAGGCAATTGACAAGTTAAATAATGAAAAAGATTTTTTATCCAAAAAGTGTTGCCGTTATTGGTGTTTCCCCAAACCCCAGGAACCTGGGTCGAAACATTGTTCTCAATTTAATTGATTTCGGATTTGACGGAATTGTATATGCGGTAGGAGCTAACGGGGGAATGTTTGCAACCCGCAGAATCTATAAGTCTCTGCTGGACATTCCAGATCATGTCGATCTGGCTGTAATTCTCGTGCCAGCAAGGTTTGTCCCTGACGTTCTTGAAGAATGCGGCCAGAAAAGCGTTCAGCGCGCCATCATTGAAACCGCCGGTTTCAGTGAATACAGCGAGGAGGGCAGAGCATTGGAAGTCCAGATTGTTGCCATTGCTGAAAAATATGGAATTCGATTCACCGGCCCAAACAGTATAGGAGCCATTAATATGGAAAATGGTTTCTGTGTTCCTTTTGCCAGGTTGGAGCCGCAAAGCCACGTGGGAAGCGTATCAATGATATCCCAGAGCGGCGGGGTTGGAATGAGTATCATGAATCATATGGCCAAGGAAGGTATTGGTCTCAATAAATTCGTCTCCATTGGCAATGCATTGGACACTTCGGCCGAAGACATGCTTGAATATCTGATTGAAGATGATGGTACCCAGATCATTTTTATGTATTTGGAAGGCATTAATGACGGTCGTCGTCTCATGAAACTGGCAAAGCGTTCACCCAAACCTGTTCTGGTCTTTAAATCCAATGTAGGTAAACTGGGCCATAATATCGCAGCATCACATACCGGGGCATTATCCAGTGATGACCAGGTGGTGGAAGCCGCATTTCACCAGTGCGGAATCACAAGGGTGCACGATGTTACAACGCTTTCCAACTATATGAAGACTCTCAGACTGCCGCCCCTGACGGGAAACCGGCTGGCAATTATTTCCCGCTCCGGTGGTCATGCCATAATTGCCGCGGATGCATGCGAAAAAACAGGTTTTACCCTCTCTGAATTCCCCAAAGAATTTATCCAGGAGATTGAGAAACATTTCAGAGCATCTGTAATCAAACTGACAAATCCTCTGGATTTAGGCGATATTCTCGATCTGGATGTTTATCGCCGAATTGTGAGTGAGACCTTGATCCGGGAGAATGTTGATGGAGTCGTATTCTTACATACATCGGTAGATAAAACAGAGCGTGACAATAATGCAAAACTCATTGGCAGCCTCGCTCGAATGTGCCAGGAGCAGAACAAGCCGATCGCCATATATCTGTCCGCAGGAGTCGATGAGATTGATTCCTTAATGGAACAGTTCAATTTTCCGATTTTCACCCGGATTGTCGAGACCTTTCAGGCATTGAAACTCAGTTATGACCACTCTCAAATCATTGCCGGCACAAGGCGAAAAGACGACCCCACAATATTTTCAGTTAATAATAGCAGGGTCAATGAACTGCTGGAGCAGGGCTTGAGCGACAAGAGAAACCTGCTCCTGCATGAAGCAATGGAAGTGTTGGAGCAATACGGGGTGCCAACTGTTAGAAGTGCAATTGCAACCAGTGGTATGGAGGCCAAAAACGTCGCAGAAAATGTTGGCTATCCTGTGGCAATGAAACTGATCTCAGAAGATGTCCTGCATAAATCAGATGTGGGTGGGGTCGAACTTAATTTGAGAGGCGGCAGTACGGTTGAGCAAGCCTATGATAAAATGATGGCACGAATCCATGAGTCCTATCCGAAAGCCAAGCTCGATGGTGTAATGATCCAGCCCATGGTCGCAGGCGGCAGGGAAC
>JABDPQ010000246.1 GCA_013042695.1 Desulfobacterales bacterium
GTGAGGTGCTGTCGGAAAAAATCGCGATATTCATCCCGACGATGGCTGACGTACACTATCGTACTGAGTTTGAGCTCTGCAACATGTTCAAGAAATCTCAGTAGATTTTCTCGATGATTGTCATCGAGCCCCTGGGTTGGTTCATCGAGGAGCAACAGCTCAGGCGTTTTAATCAATGCACGGGCGATAAGAACAAGCCGCTGCTCACCAAAACTCAACCGTCTGAAAGGCACCTTTTCCAGATCTTGCAGACCAAGACGCTTAAGCCATGCACGCGCCTGCTGCTCCTGGATTGACGTATAGTTCCGATAAAGACCAATTGAGTCAAAAAAGCCCGAAATAACAATCTGTGTTGCATTACCGGGTATATAGTGATTGCGGTGCAGATCCGGACTGACAATACCCATTTTTTTCTTCAAGTCCCAGATTGACTCACCGCTTCCCCGTCGTATGCCAAAAAGATGAAGGTTATTTGTATAGCAGTCCGGATGATCACCCGAGATAATTGCCAATAAAGTTGACTTTCCAGCGCCATTTGGTCCGGTAATCAACGTATGATTGCCTCTTGTAATTTCCAGATTGAGCCCGGAAAAAATAATCCTCTCGCCATAGCGGGCATGACCGTCTCTTAATAAAACAAGCGATTCTGGTTCTGACAATTCAGTGCTCATCTTATTACATAGTGTCGCATCATTGAGCCATGATTCACCGGATGGTTTCTTTGGAATCCTGGCAAGTACCTTTTTCCTGGTTCCCTTACCAGCCAGACTACCGTGCTTTAGATATGCTATATGTGTACACCAATAAGGGATGTCATGGATACTTGTCAGGACGATGATTATTTCCAACCCTTTGGCAACCAATCTTGCAATAATCCGGTCAAAATCAGCACACGATTCAATATCAAGGCCATCATAAGGATTTTGAATCAGCAGGCGATGTGCTCCCTTGGTAATCGCCTCCAATAGAATTACTTTGCGGCTTTCCCCGGAACTTAGCTGGCGATAGCCGCTCTCAAGCACATGTTCAAGCCGAAATATGCGTATAAGCTCTTCTGGGTTTGATTCCTCTCCAAGAAAATCACGAGCAAGCGTACCTGGATCTATCTTGTCCAGATAATCGCTGTCATCATTTCTGACCTCTTGTTCAAAAAGCTTTTGCTGGCTGCTGAAGCTGACAACTGTAAGATCGTCCGGAATAACTACTGATTTATAAGTGAAATCATCAAGCTCTTTGGAGAGTAGTTGAACTAACCGTTCTATCCCCGATCGCAGCTCACCCCAAAAACACCAGAGCTCACCTGGATATATACTCAGTGAATCTATGCTAAACCCTTCACTTCTCACCCCTTGAATATCCAGCCAGGGCATTATTTGAGACGATAATGTATCTGTATTTTCAATCAATGTATTGCTTTTTCCCATCTTTTAATCATCGTTTAATATGGCAGGATTGAATCAGGAGATGAAGGTAAAGGTTAATGGCGGATTTCTGGCAAACATCATTTGCAACATCGACCTTATAGTCAATGTTGCAAATCAAATTCCATTGAAAATTCAACCATATACTAATTATATTGCCTTATCAGTAATCGTCTCTTTGAGATATGCCATGGCCAGCAACTTTATCGGATGAATGGACTCTTTCATCGTTCCCTGATGGATTTGCATGCTACAGGCACCACATCCGGTAACAATCTGTTCCGCCGCAGATGAGCTTATCTCATCAAAGAGTCGCTGGCCAATCTTCATGGACAAGTCGTAATTTTGGGATTTTAGGCCGTATGTGCCACCCATACCACAACATTTATCTGAGTATTTCTCAACCTCGACTCCCGGAATAAGCTGCATCAGATCAACAGGCTCACTTGTCACACCAAGCGTTTTCAGGTGGCAAGGAGCATGGTAACCGACCGTCATATCGATTCTGTTAAAGTCGGTCTTCAGCTCACCTTGATTATGAAGATCCATGAGATACTGATGAATGTCTGAACAATTATCCGCCACCTTCTCAGCCATCTCAGATGCAATAATTCGTGGATATTCGCACTTCACCGCCAAGGCACAGCTTGGCTCACTGAAGAGTATCGGAATTCCTCTTTCGGTGTATGCTGCTAGCCTACTGAGATTATAAGTAATATCATCGAGTATCTTGTCCTGAGCACCTGAGCTGATGCGTGCAATACCACAGCATCTAAATTCCGGCAGAATAACTTTGATATCGTTATGCTCAAGGACATCAATTACTGCTAGTCCCTCTCCTTCTGGATCATTATAATTGGCGAAACAGCCCAGGAAAAAAACAACCTCGCGAGCAGCATGAGGCTGTTCACGATCCTTGAGTATTTTCCTGAGTGTACGGTTACGAAATTGCGGTAAATACCTGGCTGCTTCCATGCCAATGGCCTTCTGCAACCCCCATCGCAGCGGAGCAAGCGAGGTGGCAAAATTTGCAATTGGGGCAAACATGCTCCCCTGCCGGCATAATTTGGCTGTATCGGTGAATACCCGATTGGAAAAATCCTCACCTTTTTTACGAACCACATCAGCCCTTCCAGTCACAGCAAGCCATGGGACGTCAACACCGGAGGGACATTCTGTCAGGCATCGCTTACAGTTGATGCAGGAATCTATAATTTTTTTAAACTCAGGATCCTCAAAAATTTCCGGATCCAGCTTGCCCGACATCACTTCCCTGAGAAGCGTCACCTTTCCTCTGCCCTTCGTCCACTCTTCAAGATGACTACTGGCAATCGGACAATAGGAGCGACACTTGGCACAGCCGGAGCAGTTTTCAATCTGTGCCTGCAGGCTGAGCGCATCAAATGAGCTGTCTGTTTGCACAATCTTATAATCTGGGCCATACTTAAGATCATCACCCAAAAGAGTATCGTTTTCAGAGATGATAACTCCCGGATTCATCAGACCATCCGGATCGAAAAGTGCCTTAATCTCCCGCATTGCATGATAAAGGTGAGGATATTGACGAACCACATACTGAGTTCTCAATCGACCGTCAGCGTGTTCTCCACTCACCGTCCCCTTCAGGCTCAGAACGAGATCACATACGGCATCCGAAAGATCCAGCATGGTTTTTACATCTTCTTGCTGCCGCAGATCGAGTATGGCCATATTATGCAGGTTGCCATCACCAGCATGACCGTAAATCGCTGCTTTAACGTCGAATTTTTCAAACAGTTGGCGTAATCCGCTGATATACTCTGGAAGCCTGCTCACATGTACGGCCGCATCCTCAATGAACGCGATCGGGCGCCGCGGGCCTTTCATTCTATTCAGGATCGGCCCGGAAATTGAGCGCACCTTGGTAAAGGTCTTCATTTCCTCCTGATTGCGGGCCTGGACCACTTGTACGGCCAGGTTCTTATCCTCAAGCAAGCGTTTTTTGACGGCTGCAAATTTGTCCTGGAGAATAGTATCGCTGTCTTCCTGAAACTCAATAAAAAGCGAAGCCTCGGTATGCTCAGGGAAATATTCGGCTAACTCAGGGTACTGTTCACGGGCAAGATCAAGAATGTGTTTTTCCATGATCTCGATCATGGAAGGGGTCTCATGCAAAATTTCTTGGGTGGCTTCACCGACTTTACCCAGATCATCGAAGTAGACAAATCCGCTCAACGCTTTTTCGGGTATTGCAGAAAGTCGCAGTGTAGCCTCCGAAACCAAAGCAAGCGTTCCCTCTGAACCAACCAACAACGGGGTAAGATCGATCGTTTCCTCTGAAAGTAAATCCCAGATATGATATCCACAGGAGTTCTTGGTGGTAAATGGTCGCTCATCCTCGAGATAATCACTATAATTAGTAATAATTATCGGTACATTACGGTATAGATTATCTTCAAGTGTCCGACCATTTCCAGTCACACCGCCGTTCTTATTTTTTAATGATTTTGGGCCCGTTTCTACAATTTCCCCATTACTCAATATGAGCTCCAAGGAGGTGACATGTCCCCTGGTCGTTCCGTACTTGACGGCGTGGGGGCCGCTGGAATTGTTGGCAATCATGCCGCCAAGTGTGGCTGAGTCTTTGGTCGAAGGATCTATTGGAAAATAGAGCTTGTATGGTTTGAGGAATTGGTTCAACTCAGAAAGCACAATCCCGGGTTGAACCCTGACCCATTTTTCGTCTTCATTAAAAGTAACAACCTGGTTCAGGTACTTACTAAAATCAAGAACAAGCCCTTTACCAAGTTCATTGCCGGTTCGGCTCGTCCCACCCCCTCGAGCGGTAATCGGAATTTTATATTCTTGGGCAAACATGACCGTTTTAACCAAGTCATCCTTCGATTTTGGCTGCACAATCGCACGTGGCTTGATGCGATACAGTGAAGCCCCGCTGCTGTATAACGAGCGGCTGAGATCACTACTAAGGACATCTCCGTCTATCTGATCAGCCAATTTTTCAACAACATTTTTTATTTCCTGCATGAACCAACCTCATTTATAGCGTAAAGCAAGAGGGGTCAAGCTTGACAAATGGGCATTTGCTTAAGCATAATAACCATCTGTCAAGTCTGACCCCGTACCGAAAATAGCGTTGTATATTACTTTAAGGTCGCTGCTCACACAAGAATTGCATCGCAGCCTCTACTCCCCCTTTTGCATGTTCAATTCCGCCGCATTGCAACCCCATCTCCACGCCAGCAAGCGTGCCAATCAGACTCAGATCATTGAGATCACCTAAATGACCGATACGAAATACCCTATCTGCAACTTTGCCCAAACCGTTGCCAAGAGACATATTGAAATTTTCCAGTATCACTTTGCGAAGTTGGTCTGCCCCTTTACCTTCAGGCATCATAACTGCAGTAAGGACACTGCTGTATTCCTGGGGATTTTCACAGAGGATTTCAAGATTCCAGGCCCTGACCGCTCGACGGGTTGCTTCTCCAAAACGATCGTGGCGTGCAAATACGTTTTCGAGCCCCTCTTCTTCAAGCATTTTAATAGACTCTTTCAAACCATAAAGCAGGTTGGTGCAAGGGGTAGATGGGTAAAGATATTGTTCATTTGTCTTTAGCATGTCGCTCCAGTCCCAAAAGTGCCTCTTGAAGCTATTTGTTTTTGAAGCCTCAAGTGCCTTGTCGCTCACAGCGTTCATCCCAAGCCCTGGAGGCAGCATTAAACCTTTCTGTGAACAACCAACCGTTACGTCAACCTTCCACTCATCGTGGCGGTAGTCTATTGATCCCAGTGAGGAAATGGTATCAACCATAAACAGGGCAGAATGGTCAACCTGATCAATAGCATTTCTTATCTCAGCTATTCTGCTGGTAACACCGGTTGAGGTTTCGTTGTGTACAATGCAGACTGCTTTTATACGATTTTCTACATCTTCCTTGAGTTTGTCCTCAACGATCTGGGGATCGGCACCTTGACGCCAGTTAGTGGGAACAAAGTCAACTTCAAGACCGAATTTCTTGGCCATATTGTACCAGAGAGTAGCAAAATGTCCTGTTTCAAACATCAGAACTTTGTCGCCAGGACTGAGTGTATTCAGCAGAGAAGCCTCCCAGGCTCCAGTCCCTGAAGTCGGAAAAACTAAAACCGGACGAGATGTTTTAAAGATGCGCCTTAATCCAACAAGTACCTCTTCAGATAATTTCTGGAACTCCGGCCCACGATGGTCAATGGTTGGCTGGCCAATTGCTTGTAGTATCCTGCCCGGCACATTGCTTGGTCCGGGTATCTGCAAGAAATGACGGCCGCTTGGAAATGTCATAATCAATTACTCCTGTTAATCGTATTCATGAGAATGGATCTCAAAATTGTTTCTTTATGCTTGTAATACCATTAATAACTCTATTGAGGTTCTGTTATTCTCCCATTCACTGAAGAAAGTGCCACAGTCAACGGCGAAGCTAAATAGATCTTTGCACCTTCTGCACCAATACGGCCGGGATTACTGCGTATGGTTGTTGTGATGGCAGTGTCGGTTTCGCATAAAACTCCAAAATGTTTACCAGGGCAAGGGCCACAACCTGGGGGCATGATCACCGCACCCGCGTTTCGAAGGATTGATGACAGGTTGAGTTTGTCCATTGAATCCATAACGTTTCTCGAGGCCGGGGTGATGATAAAGGTTACGTCAGGATGCACTTCGTTTTTGGTTAGAATGTCTGCAATAGTCCTCATATCATCTAATCTTCCTGACGAGCAACCACCTGCAATCGCCACACTAATCTTTTCTGAAGAAAAAGCATCAGGGTGTGCAAACGTTAGAGCATTTCCAGGAACGGCCAGCATTGGCCTGATCTCATCAGAAGCTAGTTGGATATCAATTTGCTGCTGCTCTCCCTGTGGAAGAATCAGGGCAGTTCGAACACCACCTTCAGGAAGGAAATTACAAACAGACATTTTCTCGCTAATATTGAACTGATCTATGCTATTGCCGGTAAGGAGCACTGCCTTGTCTCTGATTTCATTTCCACAGTGGTGCATAATATGCATTGCCACATCTCGCGCTTTGACCTGCGGTCTCAGATTTCCATCAAGTGAGACAACCACCTGTTCCGGTACTGCTGTCTGATAGATTCCTGCACATATTGTTTCCACAAAAAGCTCTGGCGAAGCAGGAAATGCAATTGCCCCAAAGGCACCTGCCGTTGCAACGTGTCCATCTGCTCCAACGATTATCATTCCTGGCCATAATGACTCTTCTTCGGCAACTATCTGGTGCAACACCCCTTCTCCGTTCTTGTACAAGTGAATGGAGTTGCGATTGGCAAAAACTGATATTTCACGCTGAAACTCTCGAGCCTTTATGGTTGGGGCCGGAAAAGAGTGATCAAGTGTGAGAAGAATCCGACCGCAGCCGTCAATATCCCGATCCTGTTCTCGAAATTGTGTTAAAATTTCCGGTCCATTGCCATCATGCGCTAACAACAGGTCGACTTTTAAAGATACATTCTGTCCTGGAATTATTTCTTCCTGCTGAGATGCTTTTGCGAGTTGTCGATAAAAAAAACCGGTCATCTGTTACCTCAAATCAGGAATTAAATTTTCTACTGACAAAGCAAGTGGTACCTCTAGAAACTTCATTTCATCATCAACTCACGGTCGCAATAGAACTTTTACCGCAGATGGATCACGATCTGCCGTTTCCATAGCCTGCCCGATATCATCGAGAGAATAGCTATGTGTAATCAGAGGCTCGATTTCAATCTGGCCTTGCAATACAGGTCTGAGAGCCTGCGGCACCCAGATGTGTCGCTGGTCCACACCATGATGAACTAAGCCAGTATTAACCACTTCAAGCGAATTATTATGCCAACGCGAGATGTTTATGTGTATGTTCTGTGTTATCCAACTGTAGAAGACCAGAACGCCATTGTGCTTTACCGCATCATTGCAGAGTTGGAGGGCTTCACCGGTTCCAGCCACCTCTACTACGACATCAGCTCCCCGACCATTAGTCAAATCAAGGATTGCAGTTAAAGGATCCGTCTCAGAACTATTAATTCCATGACTCAAGCCGAGACTTCTGGCAAGCTCAAGTTTTCTCTCGACAACATCTACACCGATAACCTGATGGGCACCCTTTTTACAGGCAACCTGGGCTATAATTTGTCCGGCAAAACCCATACCGATAACAGCGACGCTATCACCTAACTGTATCTTAGAGCACAACCCGGAAAACAGAGCACACCCTATCGGCTCTCCCAGAGATACAAGATCCATGTTGAGACCTTCGGGTGCAGGTTCAAGTTCATCTTCTGTGGCTTTGAAATAATCAGAATAGGTTTCAACCCAGGCGAAAGCAATTACCTTGTCTCCGGGTTTATATTTTCGAACATTTTTGCCTGCCTCAACGACTATCCCCCCAGCCTCGTGGCCATAGAAATATGGATAGTCAAATGTGCGCTTCATTTCTGTATTGAGTCCGCCTGATGGCGGAATTATGCCATTGTATAAGTTTTTATCCTGCCCACAGATACCCGCAGCATGGGTTTTTACTAATATTTCATCGTCTGACAGGAACAGCTCTCTTTGCCGTATCTCGATTTTTCGAACTCCAGTCAAACAACCACTTTTAACGATCATTTTTCTGTTTCCGTTTATATATCACTTTTATGAGCAGCAAAGAAATATTCCCTTGATACTTCTCGACGCATATCTGTCCCGCCTCAGCCGTAGAACAGGTTAACCAGAAACATTGGAATTGCGGGAATATATGTACACATTATGAGGACAATAAAAATACATCCTACATAATAGACGTTAACCTTGCTGACTTCCCAAATATCGGCTTTGGCAACCGAACAGGCAGTTATCAGCACACTTGCTACCGGAGGTGTCTGTTGACCAATACCGAGGTTGAGGGTAACCACAAGGCCGAAGTGAACCGGGTCAATGCCGACTGCGTGTACCAACGGCATGACGATGGGCACCACAAGAATTATGGCGGCCGCAGAGTGTAGAAAACAACCCACAATCAGGAAAAAGAGATTGAGCATTCCCAGGACTGCATATTTATTGGTAGTGAAATCCGTGATCTGTTGAGCCAGCTGCTGGGGAATCTGTAATTCAGTAAGAATCGTTCCCATCAGCGCTGAAGCAGCAACCAGAAGCATGACAACTCCGGTTGATATTCCTCCTTCGATTGTCGCTTCTTTCAGGTGCTGCCAGTTAATCTCGCGATAAATAACTCCTCCGACAAACAATGATGCAGCAACAGCCAACCCGGCTCCTTCGGTGGCCGTAACAAAGCCACCAAATATTCCGCCCAGAATTATGAGCGGGACGATAAAGGCCCATGAGGCTTCTTTAAAGGTCGACCACACTTTTTGAACCTGGAAGACCTCCTCTACTGGATAATTTCGGCGCACGGCAAATCCATAAGACAAAGCCATCATCGCAAGACCACACATAATACCGGGAATGATACCTGCAACAAATATCTTGACCACAGAACTGCCAGCCATAACCGCATAGAGTATCATCGGAATGGAAGGCGGGATAATAACGGCAATGGTTGCAGCAGAGGACATAACGGCCGCGGCAAAGGGCCCTGGATAACCTTTTCGCTTCATTGCCGGAATCAGGATCGAACCAAGGGCTGCGACATCTGCCACTGCGGATCCGGACATTTCCGCAAAAAACATCGAGGTCGCGGTAGAGGCCATGGCCAGTCCACCCCTGACAAAACCGACAAGCGCCGAGGCAAAGGCGATCAAACGCTTAGAAATGCCGCCTGTATTCATAATTGCACCGGCAAAAATGAACAGAGGAATAGCAAGCAATGTAAATTTGGTAGCCCCATCAAACATCACCAAAGCAACATTCGGCAACGCTGTCATACCCTGGTTAATAACCATAGTGAAAAGGGCGATGAGTCCTAGAGCTATTGCAATAGGCACATTGATCAAGATTAAGATAAATAGACCAACGAACATCAAAAAGATTGTCACGGCTGCAGTACCTCTTTTGTGTTTTCTGGAGTTTCCTCAGGGATCTCGACGTCATCATGACCGGCAATCCCTTTCTCCGACATTGCCTGCTTCCACATATCAGGGAAACTGAGCAACTGCCCAATAACAAAGAGAACAGCACCAATTGGGATAACCGACTGTGTTAGTCTGGTAGGAACCCATGTCAGGCTCGTGAGTGAATCCCCTTCAAGGATAACCAGGACCTCGACTCCGACCCACGCTAGCAGGATAAAAAAACCAATGACCAACACCTCGCCGAAAAGAAGAACTGGTACTCGAAGGGATGGCTTCATGGCGTTCAATAGTCCATTGAAGCCAATATGCCCTCTGCTCAGAGCAGCCAGAGCAGACGCATAATAGGTAAGCCAGGCGAGAAGGACAGAGGCTACCTCGTCATACCAGCTGAGTGAGGCGCCGGATTTTCGATAGACCACCGCCACTAGAACCATCATAGATAAAGTGATCATCAACAAGATGACAATGTACTCCATCACCTTCTTAAATATGATCTGAAATTTTGCAAGCAAGGCTATAACCCTCCAGACAAACAGTCAGGACAAAGAATGTGCCCCGGAAAGTAATATTCCGGGGCATTGTCAGATAACTAATCGTTTTATTTTACTAAACTCTGGACCTTGTCGATGAGGTCTTTTCCACCAGGTACTTTTGTGCCGAACTCTTGATATATCGGACCACTGGCATCAACAAATGCCTTCTTGTCTACTTCGTTGATCTCTACAGATCCTTTCATCTTATCCAAAAGATCGGTTTCCATTTTTTCAGCTGTTTCGTAGACCCACTCCTGCATATCTACAGCTGTCGTTTTAAGAATCTCACGTACGTCTGCAGGTAGACCTTCCCAAGTCTTTTTACCGGTGAGCAAGTAAGCAGGCGTGTACACATGGCCGCTCAGGGAAAGATATTTCTGAACTTCATGGAAATTCTGACTGTAAATCTGGGTGAATGGATTTTCCTGGCCATCAATGACTCCGGTCTGCAGCGCCACAAACACTTCAGAAAGTGCCATCGGCGTTGGGTTGGCACCATAGCCTTTAAACATTTTCACTCGCCATTCACCTTTTGGCGTCCGCAGTTTGACACCTTGGAGATCTGCTGGACCATTAATTGGTTTGACATTGTTGGTGATATTCCTGAAGCCGTTTTCCCAAACTGCAACAACTGCATATCCCTTTGCCTCAACTTTCGGGGCAATCATCGGCCAGAATACCTCATCCCTGATTTTTCGCATGTGATTACGGTCAAGAACAAGATATGGCATTTCGAAAACACCAAACTCATCCACCACTGATGACATCACGGTTGACGGCAAAGCAAAAGTGATTGTACCAAGCTTGAGTTTCTTCAGCAGTTCCTGGTCTTTTCCCAACTGGCTGGAGCCAAAGGTAACGACTTTGGCTTTATCTCCAAGCTTGGCATTGGCCCGCTTGGCAAATTCGTCGGCACATGCCAGAAACAATGAACCAGGTGCACCAACATGTCCAAACTTCAACTCAATGGTTTTTGCTTGGACTTGGCCATGGAAGGCTAAACTCCCAAGCATCATAAATGCAGCGAGGGTAACAAAGGTAGTGAGTTTTTTCATGGTATACTCTCCTTTATGTAAAGATTGCATTGAAGGGTTTGTCCCCACACCGGAGCAGATGCTAAACCCGTTTTATATATACGCCTCATTTTTTCCTGAAATCGTTCTAAAAACTGGGTGCTTTCAAGGTTTCGGCGGTATATCTTTGGAATCACGTTTTTACTAAGCTGAAACAGTGGTACCTGATAACATAGTAATAAAAGAGATATGTGCAAAAAATGGACCCAATAATACACTGACAAATTTAAAAAAAATCGCAACTGGCTGATGCGTCATATATAACTGATATTAAATAAAAAAACATCTCCACAATTAAAATATATCAAAAGAAACGATGGTGTTATCCTAGGCAATGTTTCAATAATGTAACACAAACTGTTCAATATGTTTCAGGTTGAAACAAGAATCATTTTCAATTTTCGGCACGTTGTTGTAATTTTCTCCATAATGTCGTCCTGCTAATCCCAAGTTTGCGGGCTGTTTGGGACCTGCTGCCCTTGCATTCCTCGAGGGTCTTCATGATCAGCTGCTCTTCGTAGAAGGCTTTTTCTTTGCCCATCACGAAAGGGACTTCTTGTGTGAAATCGAGTGAGGTAGTTTTATTGTCAGGCATAATGCTGACATTAATCGCAGTTTGTTGCTTTGCAGAATTAACCTTGTCATCCTCAATGATGAACTCCTGAATTTGTAATGCACGCCTGACGTCAACCGCTTCAATGAGCCCGCCGGCGGTCATCACCGACAATCGTTCCATAACATTGCGCAATTGTCTTATATTTCCCGGCCAATCATAATCAAGCAAGAGATGGGCACACTCGGCAGAGAAAATGCCGTAAGATTTGCCCTGTAAATCATAAAATTCACGCAAGAATTTGTTTGCGATTTCCAAGACATCCTCCCCTCTCTCCTTTAAGGTGGGAATTGGAAGTGACAAAACATTTAAACGATAATACAAATCTTCTCTAAATGAACCTTTGGCAACTAACTCTCTTAAATTTCTATGTGTGGCAGCGATGAGTCTCACATTTATTGGCAAAATTCGGCTGTCGCCCAAACGCATCACTTCTCTTTGTTCAATCACCCGTAAAAAACGTGACTGCAGTACAGATGGCATCTCACCAACTTCATCAAGAAGTAACGTTCCTCCATGTGCCATCTCAAAAACACCTGCTTTGCCGCCTTTACGGGCACCAGTGAAAGCACCCTCTACATAGCCAAAAAGCTCGCTCTCCAGGATGCTTTCTGGCAATGCCGCACAGCTAATGGCTACAAAGGGTTCGTTTTTTCTCTTGCTTGCATTATGGATGGCCTGGGCGAATATCTCTTTGCCTGTTCCTGTTCTGCCATAAATCATTATCGTAGAATCAATGGCAGCATACTCTTCTGCCAAATCTACAGTATTACTCATGGTTTTACTCGTGCCGATGATGTCTATGAAGCTATTACGAGCAGTAAGTCCATTGTTTGACAACTTGCGCCTGACCTTGCTCTCAATTTTCTGGAGTACATCGAGTTTTTGAAAGGTTGTCACCACGCCGTCAACTTTTCCATCAACGATAATTGGCACTCTATTTGCGACAACTTTTACATTGCCAATCTCAAGCACTGCTCCGAGTTCAGGTCTACCGGTTTTCAGTAAGTGCTGACAACCTGCGTTTGGAATCACTTCGCAAACATCTTTATTTATTGCCTTTTCCACCGGCCAACCCGAGAGCTCTTGTGCTACTTTGTTGAAAACAGTGATTTTCCCTTCATTATCAAGAGCAATAACACCATCGTAGGTGAAATTGAGCATGACTTTGAGTTGTTCAGCTTTTCTTTTCTCCTGTTTTCGAACTGCGTTTACCCTGCGAGCCTCAAGGATGGCCATTCTGACTGTCTCGTACGCTGAAGTGATTATGACAGCCTCCATTCCCTGTGACCGTGCCTCCCTGGCCATAGCAATCTTGCCGATGACAACATCAACCCCTCTGGCCTTCAGATAAGTTATTCCTCTAACGACATCATCGAGGTCATTCTCACAGGTATATTTCACAAGTTTGTCGTCAACTATCTGCTCTAGGCTGAATAAACCCATGATTACATCTTCACTATCAACGATGCCTACTTTGCTGCCAAGTTTCTTGGCCTCGTTATAGGCTCTAATGATGTCGTAACCGCCGATTCGCATATCAATTACTGGAAGATCAATACCGGATTCCTTAATTTTTGAGGAAGTCAGCCCACGGCTAACAACTACCTGATACCCAAGTATTTCTGCTTTCAGAGCAAGCTCGACAGCCTCGTCCATGCGGGTTACCTTGACATCTACATCTTCTTCGCTGCCGATAACCTTCAGCGCTATTTCCGCTAACTCCAAGTAAGGTGATATGAATAGTATTTCAGCCATACTCACTACTCCCCTCACACTCCATAATGATTCTCAAGTTTCTGTTTCCATTTGTCTGACTATACCGGTGGTTTAGCTTCAATTCATCCATCTTGGCAATTATTTTTCCAAGGCATTTCGGATCAACCGAGCGACGTGGACTGCCCTGCTGTTTGTACCATGCTCTATCTGATGCCTGCAGGAGGCTCCGTCAGCAACAACTATCGTGCCGGGGCTTTCATCTCGCACCGCAGGAAAAAGAGACAATTCCCCCATCTTCATAGACATTTCATAGGTCTCCGATGCATAACCAAAAACGCCCGCCATGCCGCAGCAGCTTGATTCTATCATCTCTACCTCAATACCCGGAATCTTTCTGAGAATTTTTTGCACTGATCCCATAGAATCAAACGCCTTCTGATGGCAATGTCCATGAACCATCACTTTGGTGGTTATAGGTTTGAAATCAAAATGCAGATCTTCTTTGATGCAAAAGTCCTCAAACATGATTGCCTGGCGAGCAATCGTATCTGCCTTTTCGCCCGGTATAAGCGACGGTATTTCATCCCGCAGACTAAGCAGACAACTCGGCTCAAGGCCAATAATTGCTACCCCCTGTTTTGCATAGGAATAATAGGTGTCTAAAAGCCGAAGAGCCTCCTTGCGGGCCTGTTCGATTTTACCCACCGTCAGAAATGTTCGGCCGCAACAGACCGGCCGGCATCCGCCATGCGCCGGTTGAGGTGCCAACACACGATAGCCTGCAGAAACAAGAACGTCTCGTGCTGCTTCAAGATTTTCTGACTCAAAATAGGTATTAAACGTATCGCCAAAAAGAATAACGGTTTTGCCCTCATCCGGGCCACTTGCTTCAGGCGGACGATAAATATCAGAACGCCACTGAGGCAGAGGGCGCTTACTGGTAAACCCATCCCGCTTCTCTAAAAATCGAGACAATCCCGGCACTGAATTTCGTGCATTAGCAAGCCAGGGGAATATTGCACATAAAGGCGCATATCGTGGCATCCAGCCAATGAGGTAATCATGAAGAGAAAAACCTGTCTTTCTCTTTCGGGCGGCGGTTACCTCAATCTTCATTTTGGCCATATCGACGCCGGTCGGACATTCTCTTTTGCATGCTTTGCATGATACACACAGCTTCAGCGTATCGGCCAACTCATCAGATTCTAGTGCCTTATCTCCAAGCTGGCCAGAGATAGCAAGACGCAGCGTATTTGCCCGCCCGCGAGTAGTATCCCGTTCATTTCGCGTGACGCGAAATGAAGGGCACATGGCCCCGTCGAAAAGTTTTCTGCAGGCCCCGTTATTGTTGCACATCTCAACGGCACCTTGAAAACCTCTTGCAGCACCCGGCCAGCGCGACCAGTCAAAAACCGTTTCAAAATCATCAACGCGATAACTCGGTCCATAGCGGAAGAGATTTCGGTCATCCATTGCCGGAGGCTTGACTATTTTGCCGGGATTAAACAAATTGTCAGGATCGAAGCGGTGTTTAACTTCAACAAAATTAGCTACCATTTGAGAACCAAACATCTTCTCATGAAATTCTGATCGCATAATGCCGTCGCCGTGTTCTCCGGAGTGTGAGCCTTTGTAGCTCATCACCATCTCAAAAGCTTCCTCGGCAATACTGCGCATCGCTTTGACATCCTGATCAAGCCTCAAGTTGAGAACAGGTCGGACATGGAGACAGCCAACAGAGGCATGAGCGTACCAGGTTCCGGTAGTATTGTATTTATGAAAAATAGCGGTGAGCCGATCAGTATATTCAGCAAGATCTTTCAACTCAACAGCACAATCTTCAACAAAAGAGATCGGTTTTCTTTCCTCTTTCATTGACATCATGATATTTAATCCGGCCTTGCGTAATTCGAAAATGGATCGCTGCAAATCAGGTTCAATCGCCTCAATTACTCCTCCGTATCCCTTATCTCCATTCTTCCAGGAATATCCCAGATCCCCCATCATCTCAGCCAATTGCTGAAGGCGTGACAGGTTTTCCTGCTGCTCATCTTCGGCAAATTCGACCAAGAGCAGAGCATCCGGCTCCCCTTTGACAATGCCCCTTATAACAGACTGATACAAGGGGATATCCCGTGCGAGTTCAATCATCGTTCGGTCTACAAGCTCAACAGCCGTTGGTTTTAAGGTGACCAAATGCTGAGCGGCATCCATCGCCGCATAAAATGTAGGAAAATGACAAACGCCGAGAACCTTGTTGTACGGCAGTGGCGAAAGTTTCAATTCAAGCTGATGAAAATAGGCCAGGCTCCCTTCTGAGCCAACCAGTAAATGAGATAAATTAATGGGCCGGGCGCCGGGAACCAAAGCGTCAATATTGTATCCCCCAACTCTTCGTAAAACTGTTGGAAATTTTTCTGCAATCTCCGCTGCCTCGCGCTTTCCAAGCGAGAGCAGATGACCAGTCAGCTCATCATCTAAGATCAGCCCATTTGCAGATGTCTGATCGATGGGGCCAAACATCTTGTTTGTTCCGTTTGCCAGGGTTGCATGAATGGCAATAACATTATCACGCATCATGCCGTACTTGATGGAGCGACTGCCTGCAGAATTATTTGCTGCCATCCCTCCTAAAGTTGCCCGTGATGACGTAGATACATCCACCGGAAACCACAGGCCATGGGGTTTAAGTATCTCGTTTAATTCATCGAGAACAATACCTGGCTCAACAGTGCAGCGCTGCTCCTCAATTTCTAGGTCGATGAGTCTGTTTAAATATTTAGAATTATCAATTACCAGCGCCTTATTTACTGTCTGGCCGCATTGTGACGAGCCACCACCACGTGGTAAGACAGCCACACCCTCATTGCCGGCATGCTCTATGGCCGTCCGTACATCGACATATGTACGAGGTACGATAACCCCAACCGGCATTATCTGATATTGGGAGGCATCCGTTGCATAGCGACCTCGATTAAAGCGGTCAAAATAAACCTCTCCTTCGATATCTGATCGCAGCTTCCGTTCAAGAGCAGTCAATACGTTAGTCATGTTGTTCCCCTAACAAAACAATAGGGTTGAGAAAAGTGTTTGCAATCTTAGGAATCAAAACTAATTCTCGGAGTCGCCCTTCTCTCATTTCTTTGCTCTTTCGATGAATCAATTTCGGGATAAACGGTATCTTCCTCCGCCTCGTGCACATGGTGGCGCATAATCTGCTCAGATAATTGTGGGTCTTTCAACTCCAGCGCCATAATTATCTTCTTATGGCCAGCGATACTTCTTACTGCACCCCGACGACGGTTCAAGGTACTTTTTCTGTATCTCAAAACATACTCACGGATGTCTTCTATCATGTTGTAAAGTCGTGGTTTTTCTGATTCAACCAAGCTATAGAGAAGATCGTGAAAGGTGGTATTATAATTAAAAACTTGCTCCAAATTTCCAGATTCAAGGGCCTGCTCAGCTTTTTCTATAAGTGCACTGAGTTCTTGGATATTCTCGCGGCTTACAGATCTACATAGTGCTGCGAGCGCATGGCCCTCAAGTATCCCACGAATTTCAAAGAGTTCTTTCATCTCTTCAATCGAGGCTTCTGGCACGCAAAACCCCCTTGCACCAGCAGGCTTTACTAACCCTTCAAGCTCTAGTTTGTGAAGTGCCTCCCTGACAGGTGTCCTGCTTACCCCAAGCTTTCTTGCAAGAAATTCCTCTGTCAATCGCTGATTTGGACGAAACTGCCCAATCAGCAATTGATTTCTCAAAAGTTTATATGTTTTTTCCCTGACAGAGAGAGAATTGCGAGAGTGTTTTGATATGTCTTTGGCCATTTTTGTATCCAATCTCTATTCTATTTATTTTTTCTTAACCTAAACGCTGTCATCAGTCAAGTGGCCATTGCTGCCTAAATATTATTGTAATAACTTGATTTCAATAAATATAAAAAATCCATAAAAAATATAACACATAAAAACTCTATACATTTATCATCGTAACTGTTGCTTCTGGCAGATATTTTGGATACAATCTACACCGTTAAAACAAAAAATCATTCAGGGTTTCAATCGTTGAAAAAGGAAATGAATAATGAGAATTTCTAAAGAAAAATGTGTCGGCTGTGCCAATTGCGTACCCGTTTGCCCGGTCGGTGCCATCTACATTGGTAAAGATGGTCTGTCCGAAATCAACACTGAGACATGTGTTGAGTGCCATAATTGCTATCGCAGCCTGAGCTGTGAACACCTGCCGCCAAGCCTGACAAGATTGATTAGAAAAATACTTAAAAAAGTGAGCCTCAGATTCCAACCAGACCCCGATGTTTGTCCTACCGAAGCAATTGTTTCTGAAGAACTCGAGTGGCCACGAATAGTCCGACAAGCATTCAGCGACCCGATGGTCACCCACGAGTCCACCGGGGTACACGGTCGTGGAACAGAAGAGGTGAAAACAAATGATGTCAGCCACCGAATCAAGGAGGGTGATGTAGGCATTGTGGTCGAATTTGGTCGCCCTGGGGTAGGCACCTATTTCAGAGAAGTTCAGAAAGTAACCCAGGTTCTTGCAGGTCAGGGAGCCACCTTTGAAGAAGGAAACCCGGTGGCACAAATGATGACCAACAAAGATCAAGGAGATATCAGAGAGGATATTCTTGATGAGAAAGTTCTTTCATGCATTGTCGAGATTACTGTTCCGCTCGATGAAACAAGCCGTATGCTCAACACATTGAAAGAAGTCAGCAAAACAGTTGAAACCGTCATCAGCATTGGAGTTTCAACAGTATGCGACAATCAAGGCAACGATGCGGTAAAAGATATTTTAATTCAGCAAGGCTATGAAATCGGCTGGGCCAAACTTAACCTTGGGCTTGGACGCGTAACCAATGCAACATTCAGTAGTGGGGGAAACCAATAATGACAAACACACTTCATCGGTTTGGCAGACCGGAATCCTTACAAAACGATTTCATTGTTTTTGCCATGGCAGGCAAAGGGTACAATGACGAAGGTGCACTTGAAAAGGCACAAACTTTTTTACGCACGGCAATTAAGTATCGCCCAATCAACATGGGCAATGCGCTGGTAAATTCCCTCTATCGACCAGAAAAAGATCTCAGCTTTATAAAACTCTACTTCGTCGGCAGACAGGAGAAAACAACCTACGAAAATCTCATTGATGAAATGCCAGGCCCAGGCACCGCTGCTGTCGTTTTTGATGATTCAGCCCAAACCTCGGCTTTTATCACGGAGATTAAAGAGCTCGACCTCGGGCTTTCTATCAATGTCAGTGCGCTGGTTGACGATGTTCGAAACATCTGCGGTGAAATTGATATAACGCCCCACGCCGTAGAATATACGCTCGGGTTTCACGGAAATACGGCAAAACTCCCCGATTCAACAACGCTGTCGATATCGACCATGTGCGGACATGGGATGGTCTCAGCTCATTTTGCCAGGAAAATGATGGATCGAGTCAAAGAAGGTCGAATGAACCCTGAAGATGCAGCCTGCTGTATGGCAAAATTCTGTGTCTGTGGTGTTTTCAGTACTGCCAGAGCAATGCGTATTCTCGATAAGGTGGCATTGGGTGAGTAACAGGTTCGATAGCTCATTTTCTCAGATACGCCTGGCAAGCAGAGACTGAAATCTCTCAAAATAGCGGACAGTCCGACGAGCATTTCAACTGATCAATGTTCCCGTAGACGACAATATGACTCTTCGGTAAACGCCACCATGATAACAGCAAGCAGTGTACTGATAAAAAGCCAGATAAAACCCGAACTATAGGCTGCACTGTTATACACCCTGGCTCCGTTGATCAACGTACCCTCCCAATGAGTATCAAGAATGAGTCCGAGAACTGGCTGCATGATGGCGGCAATACCAAGAACAGACATATTGACGACACCACCGACGGCCCCTGAAGCACCGGGATGATTTACCTCCCGAGCAAAGGCAAAACCGATTATCAACCCGGCAGACATAAAGCCAATCAGTGCCAGCAGTGGGTATAAAAGTGCATAGGGCAGCTCGACGAAAAGAAATACACCCCAGAAAAACGCCGCAAGAAGGGTGCTAATCAGATAAGGCAATTTCCTGCGGCCAATCCTGTCAGAAACTGCGCCAAGGGCAAGGCCGCCAATTGCCCAGGCAATAAGCATCGTTGAGGTTATCGTTGCGGCTTGGGTTCTACCGAGCCCATACACCTGAGTCAGGTACGGTACGCCCCACAGGCCGGCGAAAACCAGCACTGGTGCACCTGATAAACCTCCTGCAAAAAATAACAACCAGGTCTCTTTTTTAAGGAAAACTGATCGCAGGGCTTTACCAGGAGGAAGATTGCCATTTTTCAAAACTGAGACAGGGGCATAGCTTTTGAAACCATATTCACCTGGATCATCGCGCACAGCAAACCAGATGATAACGGCAATTACCATGGTGACTATTCCGCTTGCTCCCATAGCCGCCCGCCAGCCATATAACGTGACAGCCTCAGCCAATGGTACGCCAGCCAAAACGCCGCCAACATTACCAAACAACAGGCCAACACCA
>JABDPQ010000170.1 GCA_013042695.1 Desulfobacterales bacterium
TGTTCCTCCCGGCTCCATATGCGGCAAGACCACCTTGGACGTGCAGCAGAAAACCGGTATTGCTCAGGGAACTATGGTAATAACCGCGGGGGGCGACCAACAGTGTGCTGCGCTCGGCCTGGGAGTCATATCTGAAGGCAAACTCAAGTGCACTACCGGTACCGGCTCTTACCTGGTCGCTCATGTAGATGCGCCGGTAATCGATGAACAGAAGAGATTCCTCTGTAAAATCGGCTCAATTCCCGGGAGCTACAACCTTGAAGCTGGCATGCTCACTACTGGAACAGTCTACCGCTGGTTTCTCGAGCAATTCTATGGTGGCCAGGCGGGCGGGGCAGAGATTGAATCTGTCAACCAGGAGGTCCTTGCAAGTCCGCCGGGCGCCAATGGGATTTTGATGCTGCCTTACTTTGAGGGAAGCGGTGCACCATATTGGAATCCAAACGACACTGGTATGTTCCATGGCTTGAAGCTTTCGACAACGAGGGCCGATATGGCTCGTTCGGTACTGGAAGGAATTGTCATGGGAATGGCGGAAAATGTTGCGCTGTTCAGGAAAAAACTCGGGAAAGTCTCGCAGATATGTGTATCTGGCGGGATGACTCAATTTGATGCCTATAATCAGTTACAGGCTGATGTCTATGGTTCCGAGGTTGCCCTCTATGCTAACCGAGAATCTACCTCACTGGGTGCTTGGATCTCAGCCGCAGTTACGTGCGGTATATACAGTTCCTATGATGAGGCCTTTCGAATGGTACAGCCTGAAGGATCGGAAAGAATATTTTCTCCTGATTCGCGAACCAATCAATTTTACGGTGAGCTCAGTCAAAGAAGAAACAAGCTTTACCAGCTCAGCCAGTCTCTTTAAAATGGGGGGGGAGTCCTCTGCGGCCCAGAGCTAATCACATATCAAACCGTAAAATAAGAGATCTGCTAACCGAAGGCACAGAGTAACGTACTCTGTTATGTCTGATTGCTATTAATCATCTGCAAAAGAAGCGTGCACACAACTTTGGCAAACGACTCGTCGTTGATATGCGCGTCCACTTCAACAACAGGAATAACAGGCTGCAATTTCTGCTTGAGCACCCTGACAAACGACATGTCTGACTGATGATCCGCCAAATAGCCTTTTGCGTGTCCTTGGAAGGAAAATCCCCTCAGAGGTATAGCCACCTGGGTTGTGCCAGATCCGCGGTTGAGTTTAATGGCTAATTCCCGAGCGACTTCCTCCATTTCAGCTGAGTTCACCCTGACATGGGTAAACATGGGGCTATGCTGATAATGTTTTCTCTGGCGCTCTTCTTGTGAGAGTGTATCAAGTGGTCCTTTGCTGATAAAGTCGAGGCCACCAGGTGCGATCACTTGAGGTATGTTTTTATCTGCAGCCGATTCGAGCCTGCCGGAATAAAACGGGGTGATGCCATCGAAGAGAAAATTATTAATATCATGAGGGGTCAGATCTAGAACACCAGTGAATAATCCGGTCTGCACCCATTCCTCGAAAATTTTTCCGCCTACACCGACACCGTGGAAGGTGGCGACTTCATATCCTTCTGCTTCCAGAATGTATTTGCAGCTGTTTGCCAGGGGAGTGGTAACGCCAAGTGCGGTAACAGCAACTACCTGTGCGGAGGTCGCCGAAAGCTCTGAGAGTTGCGCCATACCAACCATTGCACCCGCTGCATTCTGAAGGACCTTTCGCAGTATTGGGTTTAAACCTAAAATATCAGTTACTGAAGGAATAATCATAATATCCTTGGCTCCCATTGATGACCTGATATCAAAGGGAAGCGTGGAGATCATTATCTTCGGAAGTCCAAACGGCAGGGAGCGCAGAATCTTCATGCCGATCCAGGTGCCAACTCCACCCCCGAGAGCCATTACTCCTGAAACCTCATCGGACTCTATCAGTTCCTCCAGCACCCCAATTGCCCCTCGGGCCATGGCATCCATCGCTTTTAATTTACCTTCAGTGTGAATAAGTATCCGGGCAATATCAGAAGCGGTTTTTGAGGCTACAACATCGCGGCCAATGTCGGCCTGGATTTGTGGAGTTGATCCTATGCCTACATCTATGATTTTTGTTGTGAGGTTGAGAGATTGGAGTTGTGAGGCAAGAAACGATATTTCTACTCCTTTGGTGTCAAGTGTACCAATGATGACAATATCTTTGTGTGGCTCAGACATCGTTACCGTCCTGGGGTTGGGAAGCTAAAACGGACGTGAGCATTGCAGAACCGGACCGTCGGGAGACTCTTATATCCCGCTAAAATAGAAGGAAGTTCCAGCTACTGTCTGGCGTCTTTGGCGGATGGGCATACCCTCGAAGGGGAAAACCTCGTGCTCGAGAACCGTCTCGTCATGGGTGGCGAGGATATAATCAGAACGCTTGTCGATTTCTTCAATGCTTTTCCAGCCATCCACAGAGTTGACAAAGCGGGCAGGCACCCAGTAGCGCCACTTTTCTTCCAAGTTCGGTTCCATGTTTCTCAGGTTGAATATAGCATCCCCGACGAATACAGCATCGCCGGCTATGGTTTCGACCACGACACACTGGTGTCCAACCGAATGCCCGGGTGAAGGGAACACACTGACCCCGGGAACGATTGTCTGTTCGCCCTCAACAAATTCGAAATGACAACCGATAAATGGCGCTTCGATACCCAGTATGGGTGATTCGTAGGATCGGTAATAAAGAGGCAGAGGATTGTGGGCCATGGTAAATTCAGTTCGGGTACAGATATATCTGGCATTGCTGAATGCTTTCATATTATGCACATGATCCCAATGCAGATGGGTAAAGATGCACACATCAATTTCCCCCGGGTCTACCCCCATATTTTTCAGAAAGGTTGGGCTCTCGACGCAGCCTCGCTTTTCACATTTATGATGGTACCTGGTTGCTCTTTCTTCATCAGGAAGTCCGGTATCGATCATTATTTTATAATCACCTGTATCAATGTAGAAACACAGAGTCGGATGCCAAATCTTTTCACCCGCTTTTCCTTTCCAGAATAAATACGTGCCGACATCCGCTTCAAGCCAGCCGGTGTTAATCGGATATATGCGGGTATTTTCTACAGACATTTGTGGACCTCCATAATGTGGAAAGTGATTGGGTTTGGGCAATATAGTCAGAATAGCTAAGATGCTTTCATTTCGAGAAGAGATGCTGTAATCATTCCTGGATAATGTGAAAAAAACAGGTAATTTGGCAGCAATCTGAAACTCTCAAATGTCAGGAAAAAGGTAATCGATGATTACAGAAATCACAATATTCAAAGAACAGTTGATAAACGCGGCAAGGCGAGCCTACCAAATTGGTCTTCAAACTGGTAATGGTGGGAACCTGAGTTGCCGTATTCCTGAGACGGACACGGTACTGATTAAAGCGAGCGGGGTTTCTTTCGGGGAATGCTCTCATGATAAATTTGTCATGGTAGACCTTCAGGGAGAAGTCGTTGGGGAAGCAGGTAAACCATCACGGGAACTGTTCACTCATCTCTGCATATACAAAAAACGACCTGACATAAGTGCCATCTTCCATTCTCACTCATCCTGGTCAATCGCATATGCGGAAGATTCCCCGGAAATCCCACTGATGACCGGTCACGCCCAAATAAAGCTCGGGCCATTGCCGGTTATCTCTGAGGCTGGCCAGGCCACCAAAGATTTTACCGATCGCCTGAAGGATTTACTAACAGAGAATCCAGGCCTGAAGGCTTTCGTGCAGAAAGGACATGGCATATTCAGTCTTGGTACAGATATAATCCAGGCAGAACACAATGCTGAATTGGTGGAAGAAACTGCTCAGATTGCGTTCTTAATAGGCTTGAAAAAGGCGCTTGGAAGCCGTCAAGCTTAAGTGTCTTTTTTTTGTTAGGTGAAACACCGTAATAATATCAGGAAGAGTACTTAAATGGGCACTGAACAAAACGTAAGAAAAGGTATTATCGCCGCGTGCATCAAGATGAACGAAATAGGAATCAACCAGGGAACTTCCGGAAACGTGAGTTGCCGGTGGAAAAAAGGGATGCTGATTACTCCTTCGGGGATACCCTATGAACAGCTTATCACAAAGGATATCATCTATGTGAAATTTAGAGATAACAGTACCGAAGGACCGCATAAACCCTCCAGTGAATGGCGGTTTCACCGTGATATTCTGGCACAGAGAAAAGATGTTGATGCGGTTGTCCACACCCACTCAAACTACGCCACTGCGATGGCTATACGGCAACTGGACATTCCAGCAATTCATTACATGATTGCTGCAGCAGGAGGAAAGAAAATCACCTGTGCGGAATACGCCACCTTCGGCACCCAGAAACTATCGGACAATGCTCTGGCAGCTTTAAAGAATAGACTGGCCTGTTTGCTGGCCCACCATGGTGTGATTGCACTCGGGACGTCTGTTGAGAAAGCTTTGTGGCTTGCCATAGAGGTAGAAACTCTTGCCAAACAATATAGCATCGCCAATCAATATGGAGAGATAAAGATTATACCTGACAAAGAGATGAAAAAAGTAATCAACGCCTTTAAAACCTACGGCCCTGAGAAAAAATCCTGAATCTGTCCGAAACAGGACCGTCGTCTAATCTACTTTAGCATTACGGGACTTATGAAACACTTATGAACTATATTGGAATCGAAGCTGATATTTTTTCGATGCTCAATATTATTACTTACCTTTAAAAGCAATTGGTATCAGTATACCTGATAACAATTTGATATGTTTCTGTCATGTCAACTCATAGAGGTTGCGAATGGAATTAACTATTTATCAAGTTGATGCTTTTGCAGAAAAAGTGTTTGAAGGAAATCCGGCAGCAGTTTGTCCGCTAGAAGAATGGATTAGTGATGAGGTTCTTCAAAAGATAGCTGAAGAAAATAATCTTTCAGAAACAGCCTTTTTCGCTCCTGAAAACCAAGGCTTCAAGTTGCGTTGGTTTACCCCTGTTGCGGAGGTAGATCTTTGTGGTCATGCCACATTAGCAGCAGCTTATGTTCTTTATAATATTCTAGGTTATTCAGGTCCGGAAATATCGTTCAGCACCAGAAGCGGTAATTTGGTTGTTAAAAAAGTTGCAGAAGGCCTACGAATGGATTTTCCAGCTTCGAGGCCGGAAGTGGTTCAGGCACCGAATAACTTAGTGGCAGGCCTTGGGCGGGAGCCAAAAGAAGTATTGGCAGCTTTTGATTATATCGCTGTGCTAGAGAGCGAAGATGAAATCAAAAATCTAAATCCTGATTTCTCCAAATGGTTAGACCTTGACCTCCGGGGAGTAGTTGTAACGGCGCCTGGAAACGACGTGGATTTTGTAAGTAGGTGTTTTTTTCCAAAATTAGGGGTAAATGAAGACCCTGTTACTGGCTCAGCGCATTGCGAATTGGCTCCTTACTGGGCGGAGAGACTTGGGCTGAAGCATCTAAAGGCTAAGCAATTATCCAAGAGAACAGGGCTGGTTGAGTGTGGTTTAGTAGAGGACAGGGTTTTACTTTCTGGCAATGCGATAAGTTATATGCAGGGTCAAATTATCATTTAATATGACGACCAGTTGCACCTGACGAGACGGACCTGGAAGAGAGAACGGGTCTCACCTGAAAACGATCACTTTTCCAGCGGGGGCAACTGAAGACTGCTCCTGACTCCGAGCAACAAAATTCCGATCGTATAAATGTTCCACTGAGGTCATTAACTTTCTTCCTTTCATTCTTATTTTCTACCGGTAACACAACCCTTCAAATATACAACGGAGGAAACAAAATGATACATGCATATGCAGCATTAGGGGCTGGGAAACCACTTCAGCCTTACGAATATGACCCAGGGGTACTGGGCTCAAACGAGGTGGAAATAGATGTTGATTTCTGCGGAATTTGTCATTCGGACGTCAGCATGATTGAGAATGAATGGGGTATTTCACAGTTCCCCTTGGTACCAGGCCATGAAGTAGTCGGGACAATTGCGGCAAAGGGCCAGAGTGTGACCAATTTAGAAGTCGGTGACCAGGTAGGTTTGGGATGGCATGCTGGCTACTGCATGACCTGCAGCGATTGCCTGCGCGGAGACCACAATATGTGTGCCCATGCAGAGGCTACAATTGTTAGTCACCACGGCGGCTTTGCCGATAAAGTTCGTGCCCAGGCGACCACTGTACTCAAACTGCCAGAAGGACTTGATCTGGAAAGCGCAGGCCCGCTTTTTTGTGGTGGGATAACCGTATTTAATCCACTGATTCAATTCAACGTTAAGCCTACCGATAGTGTCGCAGTAATTGGCATCGGAGGTCTCGGCCATATGGCTTTGCAGTTCTTTAATGCGTGGGGATGCAAGGTAACTGCATTTACGTCTAGCGATGCCAAGACCACAGAAGCACTGGAGTTGGGCGCTCACCGAGCCATAAACTCCCGAGATCCGGAAGCGCTTGAAGCAGCCGCTGGTCAGTTCGATCTGGTATTATCCACGGTCAACGTTAAATTGGACTGGAACAAATATATTGAGACCTTAAAGACACGGGGCCGGTTGCATCTCGTTGGCGCGACACTTGAGCCGCTTGACTTGAACTTATTTCCTATGCTTTTGGGACAGCGCTCCGTATCCGCCTCTCCGGTCGGCAGTCCTGCTAATATCGCACGAATGCTTGAATTTGCTGCCCGGCACAAAATCAAGCCAATTATTGAGAAATTCCGACTTGATCAGGTCAACGAGGCTATTGAACATTTAAAAAGTGGTCAAGCCAGATATCGAATCGTGCTAACTAAGTAATCAAATAGTGGATGTGGCCAAGCTACATCCACTGTTCTGCATCTCCCCATTTAAAACCCGTTCAGGTTTATAGAATAGGGATATCAATAGTTGCACTCCAGCGGCACTTCCACCTCCATCAGAACATGTCGCAATTATTGATAATCCCTGAAGAACTGAAGCGCTCTGATCTGCTCGGCGAAAACAACTGAGGCACTTCCGGTAAAAGAACCACCCTTGCTTGTCCGGCACGTCATCCATAAAATAAGTGAGTCCAGAAGGCATTTACGATGGATGGACTGTGTGCTGCATTTACAGGAGTGTGTGCTTATATCCTCTACTAAGCTCCTATAGGTAGAAAACCTGGAGCAGAACTCAACTAACCAGGATGAAAGGAACAGCTATGAAAGGTAAAACCATCGATGAGTTAAAAGTCGGCGACCAAGCCAGTTTCAGCAAAACAATCTCTGAATCCGATGTATATCTCTATGCGGGGATCACGGGAGATTTTAATCCGGCCCACATCGACGAGGTTTATGCCCAAACCACCGCATTCAAAACCCGCATTGCCCACGGCATGCTGACCGCCGGACTCATATCCACCCTGTTGGGCACCCAGTTGCCGGGTCCGGGGTCCATCTATATGTCCCAGAGCCT
>JABDPQ010000180.1 GCA_013042695.1 Desulfobacterales bacterium
GGATAAGGTAAACGCTCTGATAAAGCTTCTACAGCCACTAGGGATAAAAAAACTGACACGATCAGGAATTTTGGCCTTGTATCGTGAATTGGATGAAACGCATCGCTAAAATGATATCTCCAGGACGATTAGAGGTAAATTCCCTATGAGCCAGACATGTATTGCGCAACGAATGGGCCAGATTGTCCCATTCTATGTTATGGAGCTTCTCGCTCGTGCAAAGGAGCTTGAGGCCGAGGGACGATCAATCATCCATATGGAGGTTGGCGAACCCGATTTTGTAACACCACAGATGGTGATTGATGCCGGCAAAGCTGCCCTTGATGCCGGATATACCGGCTATACTGCTGCTACAGGCATACCTGAGCTGCGACGTGCAATCGCTGAAAACTATCATCGTCAATACGGGATTGATCTTGATCCACGGCGTGTCATTGTCACCCCAGGATCATCTGGTGCGCTGCAACTGATAATGAGCGTAATTGTTAATCCGGGGCAGTCCGTTTTAATGACTGATCCCGGATACCCTTGCAACAAGAATTTTGTTGAGCTGGTGTCAGGCATACCGGTGACGCTGCCTGTTGGACCTGAAACAGGTTATCAATTGACTGCTCGCCTAATCGAAGATGGTTGGACGGATGCAACGCGTGCTGTCATTGCCGCTACACCATCAAATCCCACCGGAACACTCATCTCCCAAAAGGAGTTGACTCACATTCATCAGATTGTCTCGACTCGTGGCGGCTCTCTTATCGTCGATGAAATCTACCAGGGACTGGTTTATGGGGCCAAAGAGTTTACGGCGTTATCTATTGCTGATGATATCTTTGTAATTAATAGTTTCTCGAAATACTACGGAATGACGGGTTGGAGACTGGGATGGCTTGTCGCGCCTGAAAGTTATGTCGACAGCCTGGACTGTCTGGCACAAAATATTTTTCTATCCTGTTCTGCGCCGGCGCAATATGCAGGCTTGAAAGCTTTTGGAACGGATTGCCGTGAAATTCTTGAGTCGCGCCGGCTATCCTTTCAGCAGCGGCGAGATTATTTGGTCCCGGCACTGCAGGAACTTGGTTTTGAAATCCCAGTTGTTCCTGAAGGGGCATTCTATCTCTACGCCAATTGCTCCACTTTAACAGATGATAGCTTTGCTTTTGCCTATGATTTATTGGAGAATCAAGGGGTTGCCATAACGCCAGGAAAAGATTTCGGCACTAATAAACCCCAAGAGCATGTGAGGTTTGCCTATACAACCAGTATAGAAAATATGAAAGAGGCCATGAAGCGGATCAAGCACTATATCTCTTAGCGGTGCCTTGCCTCCCTGAGTAGTTGCCTTTGGCCGTTTTTAAGATCAGTGACATGTAAGCTGCACCGCTCAGCCGGTAAAGACATGTCATTGGCTTTTCAAAATAAGATGAGCCTTTTGCAAAATGATGATTTTCGTTCAAGATCAAGGCCTGCGAAACATTTTTACTACAGGCATATAATCGATATTCCAAGGATAAATATTTAAACATGACGCAGAGGTTGAACGAAAAGGGCGGTTTGCAAGTGGCTTAGATAATAGATATATGAGGAGATAGAAGCGATGAATAATGCCCAGATTCTGGCAAAGAGTTTTGTTGACCTGGGGGTAAAACGAGTTTTTGGTTTTTCAGGTGCGACAATTCTGCCGGTATTTCATACGCTTGCAGAGGTTGGCATAGAAATAATTGTTGGTGCAAACGAACAGTCCTGTGCCTTTGCTGCAGGTGGATTATCCAGATCAAGTGATGAAGTCGGCATCGCCGTGGTTACTTCGGGCCCGGCCATTACCAATACTCTGACGGCGGTTGCAGACGCTAATGCCGACTCCATCCCGCTGCTGGTTTTTGCCGGGCAGGTTGCCCAGACAAATCTCGGAACCGATGTTTTTCAGACCATAAATGTCGAGAGTGTCTTTGCCGATGCGGCCAAGAAAGTCATTTTGGTTTCCGAATTGCAAAATGTCGAGGAGGTTGTAAAAGACGCCTATTTCCTGGCCAAATCAGGGAAGCCTGGTCCTGTTGTTATCGATTTTCCGTTTGATATTCAAAAACAGGAAGGGAGTTATCAAGCCATAGAAGCTGAACGGTTTCAGTATAAATATGATGAAGAGCGGCACCTTGGTGACAACCAGTGCAAACAATTCTTTGATCTCTTAAAGAAATCAAAACGGCCGCTGCTCTACATCGGTGGCGGCCTTAACTCAGAGTCTGCAAGTGAGCGTATTCGAACGTTCAATCGCCGCTATAAGGTCCCCTCTATCTGGAGTCTGATGGGAAAAGGAATTCTTAACGAAAAGGCGGACTGGGCCCTTGGAATGCTCGGCATGTTTGGCGTTCCTGCTGCTAATATGGCAATACAGGAAACCGATCTATTTGTGGCTTTTGGCATACGCTGGGACGATCGTGTCTCGCAAAAGGTCGGTGAGTTTGGTCTTGAAGCTGAGATCGCCTATTTTGATATCAATCCCCAGAAAGTACAAGAAGTTCGCTTTTCTAGAAAGCCAAAATTTTCTTTTATTGGCAAAGCGGAAACAGCACTCGATGATCTGCTCAACTATGCATCAGAGCATGACATCCAGCTCGACATTGGTGAGTGGCAGGAATTGGCGTTGAAGTTAAAAAATGATCATCCGCTGAATTTTAACCGGCAAGCAAAGGCCATCCAACAGTCTGAAGTAATGGAATTGGTCTCCGAGCGTCTTACTGAAAGCACAAAAATTACGACCGGGGTAGGCAACCACCAGATGTTTGCTGCGCAACACTTGATTACGCTGAAACCAAAATCTTTTATTACCTCCGGCGGTTATGGAACCATGGGATTTGCGCTGCCAACTGCCATTGGAGTCTATTATGCGAATCCGGATGCGACCGTCATTGCTATAGACGGAGACGGGAGTCTGCTCATGAATCTTGGTGAACTGTTTACCGTCGGTAAATATGAGCTGCCGGTCAAAATCCTGATGCTGAATAATCATGGTGACTGCATGGTGAGAAACATCCAGGATCTCTTGTATGACGGAGCCCATGTCGGCACCAAGAAAATAACCTCTGTCAGTTTCGCCAATGTCGCCAAAGAAATGGGTTTCAGCTTTCATCAGCGGATTGAAGACCGCAGTGATTTGATCGAGGCACTGGAGAATTTTATTCAAGCCGATGGACCTTCTTTTCTTGAGATTGTCTGTGATGTCGATGAGGTTCTTTACCCTAGGATTCCAGCTGGACTGGGTTATAAGGATATGGTACTCGGCCCCTACATGGAGAAAAATTGATGGGTTAGACAACTAATCCAAAAAAGAAGCTGAAATGTAAAATAAGTTGATTTTTTAATTATGTGCAATAAAGTTGCATGCAACTTGAGCTGTTATAAGCAATTGTACGGAGGCAATATGTATGGTTTGATTCGTCTCGCTACAATCTTCTACTTATTTGGTATAATTATTTATCCTAGGGAAGTTCGTGCTGGAGATACAACCGTTTTTGTCAGTATCCTTCCCCAAAAATACTTTGTGCAACAAATTAGCAAAGGTCGAGTTTCTGTTGAGGTGATGGTTCAGCCAGGTGCAAGTCCTGCGACCTATGAACCTAAACCGTCTCAAATGAAGCAACTCGCTTCCAGTGCACTGTATTTTGCTATTGGCGTGCCATTTGAAGCGGCCTGGCTTGACAAAATAGCAGGGGTCAATCCGAATATGAGTGTGATCCATACCGATGCGGAAATTGAAAAAATTCCCATGTCCAGCCATCACCACGAAGAAGCGGATGATCACACCAATCAACAGGACCATCATCAGCACGAAGTTATGGATCCGCATACCTGGCTCTCTCCACGACTGGTAAAACAGCAGGTGCGCGTTATTTTCGATAAATTATCTCAGTTAGTTCCTCACTATGCGGCAGAATTTCAAATTAATTACAATCAGCTGATAACCAGTATCGATAAGCTTGATACAGAGCTGCGTATGCTTTTCAGAGACAATGAGGGCGTGCAGTTTATGGTGTTTCATCCCTCCTGGGGGTATTTTGCCCGCGAGTATGGTCTTGAACAAATCGCCATTGAAATTGAGGGAAAGGCGCCGAAACCGGCACAGCTTCAGAAGCTCATTGAATATGCCAAAGAACATGATATCAGAATTATTTTTGCTCAGCCCCAGTTCTCATTGAAGAATGCCAAGCTTGTGGCTCGCGAAATAAATGGCGAAGTTGTTCGGGCAGATCCATTGGCAGAGGACTGGCTGCAAAACATCAAAGAGGTTGCTGATAAATTCAGACAGGCAAGCAGAAAACCCTGAACAATGAAAACACCTCTCGTTGCTATTGATCAACTTTGCTTTTCCTACAGTGGCAAGGAAGTTCTCCATAACATAAATCTTTCAGTCTACCAGGGAGATTTTGTGGCCATCATCGGGCCCAATGGAGGCGGAAAAACCACCTTGATTAAACTTGTTCTTGGCCTACTCAAGCCGACCCGAGGATCGATAAGGATCAAGCACCAGACCCCACGGTCAAATGATACGGCAATTGGTTATGTTCCCCAGCAGATCGATCATAATCTCAGTTTTCCTGCAACAGCGCTTGACATCGTTTTGATGGGTAAACACGATCCTCGCAACCGATCTTTGTTCAGGAGTATACAGAACGACAGAGAGGATGCCTTGATCGCTCTTGAAAGAATTGGCATCGCAGAGTTCTCAGACCGCAAAATTACTGATCTTTCCGGTGGGCAAAGGCAGCGGGTGCTGATTGCACGAGCCCTCGTTGCCAACCCAGAGTTGCTCGTTTTAGATGAGCCGACCGCGAGCATCGATACCAAAGGCCAAACTGATTTTTACAATCTGCTTAAAGATCTTAATGAAGATCTGACCATCTTAATGGTCAGTCACGATCTCTTGACTGTATCTTCATACGCCAAATCGATAGCATGCGTCAATAAGAGGCTGCACTATCACCAGACCTTTGAGTCATCCAGCGATCTGCTTAATGCTTTTTACTCCTGTTCGGTAGAAGAGTTCTGCCCGGTTGAGACCGTTGCACGCGGTTTGCAGGTCCAGCCAGTGTATGATGGTGATTCGGATGGTTGAAGCCCTACAGTTTGAATTCATGCGAAATGCACTGCTGGCCGGGGCTATCGCCAGTATAATCTGCGGGGTTATTGGCAGTTTAATCGTCGTCAACAGGTTAGTATTTCTCTCTGGAGGAATTGCCCATTCTGCCTATGGCGGCATTGGTCTGGCGTTCTTTTTTGGTTGGCCTTATATGATGGGGGCCATAGGCTTTTCTTTTGTTGCAGCCATGCTCATGGCTGCCGTTTCCATAAAATCAAAACAACGGGCCGACACCATCATCGGTGTTATGTGGGCCGTCGGAATGGCTTTCGGTATCCTGCTTCTCGACATGACCCCGGGATATAACGTGGACCTGATGAGCTATCTCTTCGGAAGCATTCTGAGTGTACCTCGATCAGATCTTATTACCATGGCGATAGTTGGTATTTTGATCTTTATTCTGGTCTTCTATTTTTTTCAAGATCTCCTGGTTATGTCCTATGATGAAGAGTTTGCCATAGTTAGAGGGGTACCTGTCTAACGCCTCTATTACATGCTGATTGGTATTGTTGCTGTTACGGTGGTCATGGTGGTTCAGGTCGTCGGCTTGATTCTGGTTATCGCATTGTTGACGATTCCACCATATATCGCTGAAAAATATACCCGTTCGCTCCCTCAGATGATGCTGCTGGCGTGCTGTTTTGGCATGCTGTTTACCGTAGGTGGTTTATGGATTTCATACACACTTGATATGACTTCCGGTGCAGCAATCATTTTTCTGGCGGGAATCGCCTTTTTTTTCTCTCTTCTTATTGACAGGGGATTATTACTAAGGAAAAAGCTGCTGATGATCCAGTCCCACAAAGAAGAACTCTAACATCTGCAACGATATCTATGTGCCAAAATTGCGACTATCACGAGATACTCGAGTCCGCCGGGCTTGATCCAACAGAAAATAGAATTCGAGTCATTGAAGTTATCGGCAACAATGGCTACCCGCTTACTGCGGCAGATGTATTCAAAACAGTAGAGCGGACCCAGTCGATTAACCGGGTAACGGTGTATCGGATTCTCGATCTATTATCAGAAAAAAGTATTATCGAACGTTTGAGCACCGGCGGCCGAGCTGCCTGTTATGGCATGGCACCAAATAAAAATCATCAGTCTCATCCTCATTTCTATTGCACTGAATGTGGTCAAATGGATTGTTTGAGTCCGGGAAGCATGAGTGTACGCATCGACAATCTTGAAAAAACGTTTCCAGGCGAGATAGATCGTGTAGAAGTACGTATCGATGGGACGTGTAAAAATTGTCTCAAGTAGATGAAAAATTGATCATTGACGAGTAGTCTTCCTGGAGTTTTTGCTATCTATCTTATTAATATATCATCATATTTTATACTTCTCTTTTAATCAATCCCATAATAAGTAGACAAATACACCATAAATTACATTGTAATTGAATTACATCTGTGAAATAATTAGTTACTATATTGTAACTATAGTCGGTATGCTGGCAAGAGCTGCCTATGCATAGCTTACAGGCGTAAGTAAAAAGAAATTTTCCAGATACTCAACTGTCTATCATATATGGAATAAAATCTGCATAGATCAATCATTGAAGCGGACTGCTTGATACGAAACATAGATTTATCGTAATCGATGCTTCACAAAACAACATATATTGCACAGTTCAATGATCGAAAATTGAGGACTTATTTCACCATGAGAGAATTGATAAAGAGATACGCGCTGACACTAATGGTTCTCTTTTTCCTGCTATTTTCTGGAAAGATTGCGAGTTCTGAACCTTATGAATGTGATGTTAATGGTGACGCCAAACTTGGCTTGGAAGAGGCCATATATGCTTTACGAAAAGTCTCCGGAGTATTAGCCGCCGATCGGCTGACTGTTTTGGATTGTGGTGAACCAGATGGCAGCATCAACAATCCCGGTACATTGAGCACTGAAGCAAAAAGCTATATTCTTTGTAAGCTAAATGAAATTCGTTCTCAAGTAGCCCTCGGTGTCGGTGGAGCGTATGGTGGAGGCACGCATCCTGTAGCGACGAACATGCAGCGTCTGCAATGGGATGAAAACCTTGCAACTGTAGCCAGCAATTATGCTGACAATTGTAATTATTCACACAATGGAAACAGAACAAGTGACTACAGTGCTCTATTAACAGATCCACCGTCTGGATTATATGTGGGTGAAAATATATACGCCAGCTCGGTAGATCCGACAATGTTCACGTATGTTTGGTCAGGTACAGATTACGGCATTGCAGGAGGCATGGATGCCTGGAGCTCAGAAAGCACGAATTGGATTTACGGGTCAACCTATAGCTCAAGTCCCTGTCCAGGAGGCATCTGCGGTCATTTCACTCAAAATGTTTGGGCAAAAACGACAAAGGTGGGCTGTGGATATTATAATTGTAGCAATGGACTGGTTAATGCCTCTGGTATGAAAACCTTTGTCGTCTGTAATTTTGAGTCTGGTGGAAATTATTCGAACCAGTCAGTATATCTCTCTGGAAATAGTGTTAACGATGTATGTACTGAACAGTTACAAACCGGTGATACCTGTGAAAATGGCCTCATAACACCAATCGATTACACTACCGGATTAGACTATGAGTGCGATGTCGATGGTGATGGCGAGCTTGGACTAGTGGAAGTAATAAATGCCCTGCGGATACTATCTGGAATGACGCAATAAGCACCTCAGATTATCATTCTCTGCATACGTTCAGCTGCAACTGTTATCATATAATCCCTTCTTCCCTCATCCTGGTAATTTGTTCCTGGCTGTAGCCGAGTTCCTCCAGTATCTGACCGGTATGTTCACCAAGTTCGGGCGCTTTACACCTATTCTCGGCAGGTGTCTCTGATAATTTGATGGGATTATTCAACAGCTTGATTTTGCCGTAGGTTGGGTGGTCCCATTCCACAAAAAAATCATTGGCAATAGCCTGCTCATCCTGGGTGACCTCAAGAGGTGTCTTTACCGGTGACCAGATCAGTTTGTTGCGACTCAGGATGTCCGTCCATTGAGCGTACGTTTTCTTTAAAAAGATCTCCTCTAGCATCGATACGAGTTCTGAAGCATTCTCAGAGCGGGCTTCCTGATTGGCGAATTTCGGGTGATCTTCCAGATCAGGTCTTTCTGCAGCGCTGCAGAAACCTGGCCAATAATGCTGCGAATTGGTCATGCCGAGCATAATCCAGCGGTTGTCACTGGTAGGATAAATATTACGGATTGGATTTCCCATGGTTTGCCGTGACGGGCGAATAGAATCTTCGCCGCTAATAAGGCAACCCGAGATGTCTGTGCCGAGAGCGAAGGTAGCCGTGTTGAACAGCGAAACTTCCACCTCCTGGCCCTGGCCGGTTCGTTCACGAATAAATAAGGCAGCCATGACACCGGCAAGGAGACTATGTGACGTGATACTGTCACCGTATGCCGGTCGGGAAATGTTTGGTGGGTTATCCTTTTCATGCATCAAATCCATTACGCCGCTTCGTGCCCAAAAAGCAACAGAGTCATAACCGCCGACGTTTTTTTCGGGTCCACGCTGACCGTAGCCAGTGAGATTGGCATAGACAATTCGTGAATTAAGGGCGGCAAGGGTTGCATATCCCAAGTTGAATTTTTCCATTTCATAGGGGCGAAGGTTATTGAGGAAAACGTCCGCCTTTTTAACAAGATTATGGATTATCTCCTGGCCTTCCGCTGATTTCAGATTTACGGTGAGGCTTTTCTTATTTCGATCAACGTGTTCCCAGATATAGTTCACATCATGAGGTTTTGCCCATCCAGCCATGCCCGCTGCCAGCAAATGCCTCTGCAAATCACCTCGCTTTGGAGGTTCAACGTGAATGACATCCGCTCCCCAACTGCCCATGAGCATGCCAGCCAGAGGCATTGCAAAAGCACCACCAACCTCTACCACTCGGATTCCTTCAAGTCCTTGATTCATAGTACATTCCTCTCTTGTCATTGATTAAACCTGATGATCAGGATTTTTCCCTCTATGCTGACGCATGATGCCCCTGCGGGCAACTATTGTCCAGAGAAAATATACACTGCAGCAACCCTTTTATAGATGATCTCATATGAGCCAATCGAAATTCCAACTCGGTTATCAGCAATTGCGGTGATCTCAATACTAGTGGTGACGTTATCTTCTCATGTTGCAGGTGTTCAGAAATCAATACTAAGTATTCCTGCCATATCTGCCGATACATAAGGGCAAGGCGGTTTCCATAAAGACGATGCGGCAAAAAATGGTGCTATGAAATTACAATTCATCGATAAACAGGAGATTCCACATATTCTGCAGCTTCAGCCTGCAAATCATGTGTATCTCCGCCATAAACGCGGGCGAAAAACAACTCGTCTCGTCAGGAAGAAACATTCCGGAAGAATATCAGAGATACAGCGCAGGATTGCCAATCATGATCGACTTTTACAAAAAACACTCTTAGAAGTCGAAGAAGTTATCAGTACAGGTAGCAGCACCATCCTTCAGACTCTGGAAACGAATATAATAGAGTTTGGGACACAATTATCAAACGATGACATGGGTAAAAAGGCAATGACCCAATTCTCAGGATCAGTCCGTGATTTTATCAGTGGTCTCCATGAGCGGCAATTTGAACCTGCCACCGTTATCGTTGGTATTAATGCCGCCTGTGTGACCCTCTTTATTTCGCTTGAGTCAGAGCTTTCTGATTACTGTACAGACGAAAATAACAAGTATGATCAAACAGCTCTGGTAAAAGATTTAGGAGAATTGCACACCTGGCTTGATGCTGAAATTACCTCGTTACAGACTGCCATCGAGGTTATGTTGAATCGACCTTCTCTCAAAGAACTGAGTGTTAATGGCGTAAGCTATAACAGCTTTATCAGAATGCCTCACGGCCTGCTTGATGGCCCGGAACAGACGGATGAAGAAACCACTCCCATAACAATTGGTATTGAAGCTAAAGCTTAGTAGATTCCTTTCTCGATACAGCCTTCATATCATCATTGTTGCTCATCTTCTAACATACGAACAAATTACTGCATTCCCGGACGAAAACAGTAATTTTTATACTACACGAGCCTTTTGCAAAATGATGATTTTCGTTCAAGGTCAAGGCATGTGAAAAATTTTTACCACAGGCATATAATTGATATTCCGAGGATAAAAATTTGAGCATAACGTTAAGGTTGAACGAAAAGGGCGTTTTGCAAGTGGCTCACACGTGTCTGATTTCTGTATGATTTTAGAAATCTCTGAATTGTTTTAGCCACTATGCATCAGGAAAAAGCCAACAATGTCATAGAAGAAAAATGGTCAAAGAAATCAAGAGGAATTTATTTCAACGTCACCAGAGACCATTCTACGAGGTGTTTTAGGACTTTGCCGGCAGCAGCGTCAAAGGCGATGACAATATTATGTATGCCATTGCCATCTCTGACCTCCACGACATGTTCAAAACTTTTGGATCCAACGATGATACGCTTGGGTTGTTTGACAATTTTCGCGTTTATTCTGACGCGGACCATGATCACGTCATTGTCATTAATCGTCTCCGCCTGAAATTCGCGCATTTCGGTCTTCAGCGTAAAATCAGCGCGAAGGCCTATGGACTGCCTGCCAACGGCTATAATTTTATTGGTGTTTTCAAAGCTCTCCACCAGTAGCGTCTGGATCATTTTTGGTGCTCGCTCAGTCCAGCGAGCGCCAGCAAAGAATTTGAGCTCAGTGGCATGGGGACGTAGTGCGATGCGATTTGTGTCCAGGCCGCCGGCAGCGATCGGTTCCTCGATGATGAGCTGCCAGGGAACTTCGGGCAGATCAGCACTAAAGGTACTTTTAGGCGTAAGATTATAGAGATCGGGCGGTGGGCCAGGTATTTCGAAAACGTTACAGCTTGAAAGGAACAAAAATAAGCAGGCGAACAATAAAACTAAAAATATATTTCTCACTCTTGATCGGTTGCTAAAACTGGTCATGGTGTTATTCCGGATTGATTTCTGGAGTATGCTGGTCCAGTAGAAATCGCGCACCAGAGGAC
>JABDPQ010000183.1 GCA_013042695.1 Desulfobacterales bacterium
GTCATTGAGCTCTTTCTCTGATAGCAGTTTAGGAGGGAAACCTGGTGCTTTGCTGTTATTGTATTCTTTTTTGAGGCCATGAAAAGGAAAAGAATCGAAAGGAATCTTTGCATAGGTCGTTTCAAAAAAGCGGGGATCAGGATGGTAGTCTCGAACCAGGTCCTTCGTTTTCTCCAAAGTTTCTTTTGACAATAGGTCGCATTTGTTAATGATAAAGACAGTTGAGGTCTCCAACTGTTTTTCGACCGATGCAAAAATCTCAAATGCCTCAAGAAAATGGGCTGCGTCGATAATACAGAATTGTTCGGTGAACTCAAAGCGGTTATCAAAAATAGGTAATTTGAGATCACGTTTCAAATCAGTTGGGTTTGCTACACCTGTTGATTCAATGATCAAAAGATCGGGTTTTATTTTGGCGTTGAGCTCATAGAGTCCTTTAATGAAATCGGTTTTGACACAAACACAGAAAATAGAGCCGCGGCTGATCTCCATCATGTCTATATCTTCGCCTTTAACAAGCATGCCGTCGATGCCGATCTCGCCAAACTCATTCATCAGGATGGTGAGTCTAAGATCTTTGGGAAAATGGTCGATGATCCTGTTTAGAAAGGTCGTTTTGCCACTCCCGAGAAAGCCGGTAATGAGGATCACTGCGGTCTTTTCATTCATGATGTCCTGTGTAATATCGTTTGCAACAAAAAAACTGGAAACCAGCTGCCGGCTAGTTTCCAGTTATATAGTGCATCCCTTTGTAAATCAGCCGATTTTTGTTTTAAGACCGGCTCCGGCTTTTTTGAGGTTTTCATTGAGCCTGCTGAAGTCAAAACCCTTATCACGGGCTGCCTGAAGGCTGTTGACAATGGATTCAGGGGCTCGTTTTGTCATCTCATCGATAAGCTCCTCGTACTGGGGGATGAGGCTTTCAAAAACAAGATCACCTTCGATGCAGATCGTGGGAAGAACCTTGCCCTTGAGTTCCGTAAACTTGCCGATACCTTCCTTGGTTTTTATCGACCATTCTCGGTAATCGATCATAGCCTGGACTTCATCGGGTAAGGCGGCAATAGATTCCATCATGTACCCGCAGGCGGCACATTGAACGCTGTCCAATGTCAGGACATCGATAGTTATTTTATCTGCCATATTCGTAACCTCCTCCCAGCTAAACCTTACCACGATTCAGGATATTTAGCATAATGCTCATCAAACCATTCTTTTGCTTCAAGGACTTGCTGTACATGTTCCGCCGGAACATCATAGGGCATGTCTCAGCCAGGGGCAAAGGTGAAACCAATGTTGCCTCCTGCCGCCAGGCTGACAAGTGCATCCTCGCGTGGAGAGAGCAGTCCCAGGCTCAAAGCAAGGGTCAGCTTTAAATTGCCACCAAATCCTTTACCATATTCCCTGGCAAGGTCACGGACGAAATTCATATTGAGCTGTTCGTCAATGGCAAAACCATGGGTATCGAGTTCGCAAACGTCCCGGAGTACTTTGGTTGCATTGCCGCAAATAAAAAAAGATGACGTGCATCCTGCATCGTTGATTACCCGTATTGCCTCGTTTACATACGGGGTGACAAATTCCTTGAAAGTCGCAGGCTTAATCTGCGAGGAGACGGGATCGACGATAGCGATAACTTCGCAGCCCATATCGATGTAAAACTGGGCAGCCACTGCCGCTGTTTTACCGGCGCAATCAATGACCTCATGCACAAATTCTCTATTCTTATAAACGTCTGTAAATATGCGAACACCTGCAAGATGCGAGGCCAGTGTCAAGGGCCCGCAAATTGCCCCGATCAAGGCGCAGTCAAGTTCTTCAAGCTGCGGTTTGGCAATCCGGGCGGCTTCGAACAGTATCGGCCATCGACCGGATTCTTTTGTTGGGAGTAAGAGCCCCGCTTCATTGGGAGTTTTGTCCGAGCAGGGATGACTGCAAATGGATGGCACGTTATCTTCCCACCACTCCAAGTCACATCCAAGCGAGTGGGCTTCAATCGAGAGATCGAATACCAGCGGTATACCGTCAGCTTTGTATAGTTTGGCAGTTTCAACGAGGCCTTTGGCTAGGAGTTCAGGATCTTGTAAATACTTGTCTGCCGGTTCATTAATTACAAATCCGCAATGGACACCGGCATAAGGCACCCATGGCGCATTCTCGGTTCTTTGACCTCTGATTGCATTAATAAGTTTTTGTTTCGCCATCTAATGTCTCCTGCCCCGCAAATAGCTTTGAATGTACGAGTTAATGGTATTGGCAGTAGTCCGCCTTTATTGCTGAACGGGAATGGATTTTCTACACCCCTGTACAGTGGTTAATGCTGTTTGAGCTTATTACTATAGTCACCGTGTTTTTAAAAACCGTGGAAATATCTATTAGTTAAATTAGTAGGTTACAAGGATTAAATGACGCTCCTGTTTGAATGAAAGTGAAATTGTAGTAGTGATCCCTTATCTCAGACTCAGGGTCAAACGGTTCTCAAGTCTTTCCACAAGCAATGAACACGGCAAAGTCAAAGCCAAGTACATTATGGTAACGACGGTCCAGATCTCAATGGTATGCAGGGTGCT
>JABDPQ010000188.1 GCA_013042695.1 Desulfobacterales bacterium
TTGAATTAATCAGTTCTTCTGCTGTTTCACCAGAAACCACAAGACCGTTATCAACCTGGCCAAGTTCGATCATATTGGCAAGCATTACCATGCCATCCAGAAAGCCGAGACAGGCATTGGAAATATCAAAGATCAAACAATCAGCTGGTAACCCAAGAAAATGGTGTACAAAAGAGGCGGTTGCCGGCTCCATCATATCTCGTGATACCGAGGTAAAAAAGAGACATTGTATCTCTTGGGGGTCTATCTCTGCCTTTTCGATGGTCTTTTTCCCAGCTCGAGCGGCCGCTTTGCTCGGCCTCGTACCTGGTTCCCATAACCGGCGTTCGCTAATACCGCTCATCATCTCCAGCCTGCCTAAAGGCAATTTCAGTCGCTCGTAAACAGAGGCCAAACGTTGTTCAATATCATCAGAACTCAGAACATGCGGGGGCAGCTCGTAGCCATAGGTATGCAGACATACGTTATTGTAGATGGACATCGTTTTAATCAATCTTATTTATCTGCTCAGTGATAATCAGCATTGATTTGCTGTTTGTACCCGCTCAAACACACCTTTCGGCCTCAGTTCAAGTGGCTGAATTGACCATAACAATCGCTAAACTTCTGCCTGCAGAGTAAAAAGCAAGTATTTGAGCCTTTTGCAAAATGATGATTTTCGTTCAAAGTCAAGGCCTGCGAAAAATTTTTGCCGCAGGCATATAATTGCTATTCCGAGGATAAAAATTTAAGCATAACGTAGAGGTTGAACGAAAAGGGCGTTTGGCAAGTGGCTCATTTGATATAACAATTAAAATGATGTTTATAATCGTATATGCATAGGGGCTGAAGGTATAAAGACTGAACAACTTTTAAAACGTCTCGGCACCGCAAGCGATAGTCCGCGAGCTTAACGCTTTCGGCCAATTTTCTTTTTGAGCTCGTCAATACGCAATGGTCTCTCAATAAATCCATTAACCCCGCCTTCCCTGAATTGTGCCTCCATTTCATTATTTCTCGCACCGCAGAGGCCAAGAATTAAAGCATGTCGACCTGAGTATTCCTCCAAACGCCTGATGACCCGAGCAGTTTCCACACCATCGACCTCGGCCATCTCAGTATCAAGGAGGATAAGGTCAAAATGTGACAGAGATGCCTCATACATGGCCGAACGGCCAGTTTCTGCGATCGTTACCCGCCAGCCAGACTCGATAAGGTATTCTACCACCTTCTGCTGACTTTCAGGGTCTCCATCAACGACAAGTGCCGTGCTGGTCAGGTAGCGAGTCAACGCCTCAAAAAGCTCCTCCTTGATCAGCGGTTTTGTAAGGTAGGCATCCATACCTGCCTGCAAACACTTTTCCCGATCGCCATGCATCGCATGTGCTGTAAGAGCAATAATTGGCACATGACCGCCATGCTGCTTTTCACGGTCTCTAATCTCTCGCGTCGCTTCGAGACCGTCCAGCACTGGCATCTGAACGTCCATCAGTATCGCCTGATACACTCCCTTGCCAGCTTCATCGATGGCCTGTCTGCCGTTTTCAGCCACCTCTACCTGTAATCCGGCCTGCTCCAGCAGTGTCTCTATCAATATCCGGCTTATCGGCTCATCTTCGGCTAAAAGTACCCGTGCCCCATCAAGGATAAAATTCGTCCGTGATCCCGATTCGTCGATTACGGTTGCTTGAGGTGTAGCTACATTCAGGCCGGAATCCTGGCCAAATTTCCAGGTAAACCAAAAGGTAGCCCCCTGGCCAACACTGCTTTCAAGGCCAATTTCTCCGCCGGCAAGTTCTACCAACTGAGCAGCTATTGTTAATCCCAGCCCCCTTCCCCAGAAGGTTTTGATTTCAGACGTAAAGTATTGTTTGAATGTATCGTTAATGGTTTTTTGTTTATCCGGTGAAATTGCGGCGCCAGGATTGACGACTGAGAATTTCAGAACAACGTTATTTTTTCTATCAACACCATGGGTATCAACATAGATCGTCACCGATCCTTCTTCGGTGAATTCGACCGCGTTGTTAACCAGGTTAAAAATAACCTGTACCAAACGATCAGGGTCTCCATTGAGTTTATCCGGAACGTCACGGCTCACTTGATAGTCAAGATCAACGTTTTTTTGACGTGCAGATAACTTCATCAGATAAAGGTCGCAATCAACGCTTTCAACAAGGTTAAAATCTTCTTGTCTGAGCTCCAGCGTGCCTGACTCGATACAGCAATAATCGAAGATATCGTTAAAGACGTCATGCAGCTTTTCGGCCGATGAATTGACCATCTCCAGGTGTCGACGTTGTTCTGATGTGAGATCAGTTTCGAGCACAAGGTTGGTCATCCCCATGATGCCATTCATCGGAGTCCTGATTTCGTGGCCCATTCCCATCAGAAACTCACTTTTAGCCCTGTTGTCATTTTCCGCTTTAACAAGCGCCTGCTCTAGCTCTTGATAACGCAAACGCTTCTTGCCATCGCTTTTTGCCGTAATACTCAAGGAGTCCAAACGCCGTTTTAGATCAGCAATGTTTTGGTCTTTCTCCTTCAGCTTTGTATTCAGCTCATCGATCTGAGTGCTCTGATCTTGATTGTTCAACCTGCTTCCCCCTCTTTTATCTGATGCATCTGGACTGCAATACCTCCTCCACCTAAATGTGGTGCCATTGCAGGCCGTTTACTCATCACGAGTTCTTGACAGTACACCGTTACGTTACCCGGGAAGGTAATTTCCGCCAATAATATCACGCTTAGTAACAATGTAAAATCAAATCATTTCTTCAGACAATAAATTACCGACGCACAAAGGCGGTACTGCCAACAGAGGTTTTATCGGTTTGGTTCCTGACAATGTCGAATCTGCCAACATTGGTGAACCCGAGAATTTCTTTTAAAATCTGTCGGCAGCGTTTTATTGCTCATATTGCGACAATCAAACAGCTCTAAGAGCTCGCTGTCAAGCCTGAATGACCTAAAGTTTGTTGAAAACAGCAGCAATCCTGATCTGCTGAGACGCTGCATTGCCAGCGTCAGGAGAGAAACATGCTCTTTCTGGATGTTGAAGACACGAGCCTTGCTTCTGGCGTTCGAAAAGGTGGGTGGGTCAACAAAAATAAGATCATAGGTGCCGCGATCTTTTGCCAGCCAATCAAGACAGTCCATCTGGATAAGGGAGTGGTTTTCAACAAACATGCCGTTTAAACAATAGTTCATCCGGGCCCATTGCAAATAGGTCTTGGAAAAATCAACGGTTGTTGTTGAGCGAGCACCACCAAGAGCGGCACAGACCGTCGCACTTCCCGTATGCCCATAGAGATTTAAGAAGCGGGCTCCTTTGGCTAATCTGCCGATGAGCGCTCGAGTGTTCCGATGATCCAGAAAAAGGCCGGTATCAAGGTAGTCGGTAAAATTTACCAGAAAGGCGCAATTGCCTTCATGAACTTCAAATAACGTGCCTTGGCCATCCTTATTTTTCTCATATTGACTTTTTCTTTTTTGCCTTTTGCGGGTTTTTATGAATATCCGATCCCTGCCAACCGAAAGGATTGATCGCACAATACTCAGGACTTCTTTAAATCGCCTCGCCGCCGTTGCGACATCAACGGTTTTCGGAGGAGCATATTCTTTTACGTGGACCCACTTTCCATAAAGATCTATGCTGACGTTGTATTCTGGTAGATCTCGATTATAAATTCTAAAACATTCAACCTGGTTCTTTCGCGCCCATGCGAGCATCTGTTTGAGGTTCTTTCTCAGGCGATTGGCAAAATCGATTCCCTCTACTATTGCTCCAATTGGAGCAATGGACCAGTGAAATGTATCCCTGGGCACCATGCTGTTGTCTCCAACAAACAGGCGGCATGAAAGCGGGCCATTGTATAATCGAATACTGTCCCGCCATCTCATTCCAACCATATCTGCAAGATCCGGGTTTGACGTAAACAAAGCAATCTTCCAGCCGGAAAAAGAGCTTCTCAGCCGACTGCCAAAAGCACGGTAAAGGTACTTGGCCATTTGTTTTTCAGATAAACGTTTACCATATGGTGGGTTACAGATCAGCACGCCCTTTTGTTTGATCGATGGCAAAGAGAAAAGCTCACCGTGGTGAATGATTACTCGTTCCCCCAGCCCAGCCTGCTTGATATTTTTTCGGGCAGCTCGTACCGCCTCCGGGTCTGCATCAAAGCCGATTATAGGTGGCCATTCTCTCCCCTCGCACTGCTCCTCTGTCTGTATTGCCTCTGAGACAAGACGCGACCACAGGGCCTCATCATGCCCCTTCCAGCCTTTCATGCCAATAAATGTACGGCCCAGCCCCGGCGCAGAGTCGCTAATCATGAGAGCAGCCTCAATAAGCAGCGTCCCCGAACCACACATTGGGTCAACAAGCGTCTCCTCTTTACACCAACCACTGAGACGGACCACAGCGGCCGCCAGGGTTTCTTTAAGCGGAGCGCATCCTCCTGAAGTTCGGTACCCTCGTCGATGCAGGCTTTCTCCTGATAAGTCAATGAATAACATGACGCTGTCCGGGGTCGCGTGCACATTGAACCTGATGGCCGGGCGCTTTACCTGGACATCGGGACGTCTCCCCTGGCGCTCCCTGAATCGATCTACAATGGCATCTTTGACCCGTAACGCAGTAAATTTACTATGTTTGAAGCAGCTACCGGCAGACAATGTGCAATCCACCGCAAAGGTGGTATCGATAGAAAATAAAGACTCCCAGGCGATACCTCTCGCCTGCTCATAGAGGCTATTTTCATCCACTGCATCAACTTCGGCTATTTCAAGCAGGATACGCGAAGAAAAACGTGACCAGAGGCAGGCCCTGTAGCCGCTTTCCAAAGAGCCGTTCCAACTGACCACCCCTCTTCCCTGCCTGATTTCTTCCCCATCCCAACCACCAATCTCATCGCAAATCAGCTTTTCAAGGCCACTGCTACAGGTCGACACAAAACGCATCATCTCCAGCCTCTGCTATTATTCATATCCTCTTCCTTAACATGCTTTAAGCTGAATCTTTTGACCAATAGTTCCAGTTAAAAAGAGGTGCATTTGCACCTTACTATAAAGCGACACTCACACTGTTTTTATTTCTTAAAAGAGCATCAATCATAAAAACCTTGACCTCTCTTCTAATACGGCTAGAATAGTGTTTTATCACTATAAGCAGACTGATACCAAGAGCTTCATCCACATTACAGTAAAATCCTGATCACAATGCATTATGCTCACACCGTCAAATAAAATAAGAGGAAAAAGTATGAAAACAATCATTGTCAGGTCCCTTGCCATCTCCGCACTTGCCGTTTCTCTTATGTTTTTCTCCGGTGGGTGTGCCAAAAAACCCGTTGTTCCACCATCACCTTCTTCGGGCGAAGCCTCAGGCACAGCCGGTAAGGATATAAACTATCCATCTGCGCAAGGCGGCGGATATTCTGAAAGTAATCTATCTTCAGAAGGCACCCTTGATGATACTTCAGGAGTAGAGCATCTTGGCAGCATGGCAATTGATGGAACTCAGGGAGAACAGACAGCTGAATATAAACAGGAACATGGCCGCTCTACCATTGGGCTCAGCCCAATTTATTTTGATTTTGACCAGGCCGCTGTTCGCCCGGACATGGCCGACCGCATGATCCAGAATTCTGACTTTCTCAAACAGAGCCCAAACGCTGTCGTTATCGAGGGCAACTGTGATGACCGAGGGACAAAAGAATACAATCTGGCACTCGGCGAGCGAAGAGCCATCAACGTTCGTGATTACCTGGTGAATCTCGGCATAGATTCGGCAAGAATAAGGACAGTAAGTTATGGCGAAGAACGCCCGCTCTTTGTTGAACAAGATGAATTTTCCTGGAGTCAGAATCGTCGGGCAGACTTCATCGTTGAGTAACAAAGAGACACCAAGCCAGCTGACACAATTCATTACAGCACTTCAGACCCCGGTTTTTAGCGAGCCGGGGTTTACCTGTCGAGCCCTATAACCTCAAGAATCCGAGCAAGAACCTGCTCAACTGATAGACACGTTGTGTCAATCAGTATTGCGTCTTCTGCCCGCTTAAGAGGGGCTATGGCACGCTCACTGTCATTTCTGTCACGGGTTATCGTCATCTCCAATATTTCTTTTTCGTTAGCCTGCTCACCACGGGCTCTGAGCTGACGAACTCTTCTTAAAGATCGTGCCTCAGCAGCGGCATCGAGGAAAAACTTGAAGGAGGCAGAAGGAAAGACCACTGTTCCTGTGTCCCTTCCTTCTGCCACAATGTTTGTTTTCGACCCAATCAGCTGCTGCAGTTTCGTTAGTTTGACTCTCACCTCGGGGATAGCTGATACGCGAGAGGCAAGCATTGAGATTTCTGGCGATCTGATATGCTCACTTATATCCTCATTATTTAAGCGTACTCCGACATCATCTCCTTCACCTGCAGGTGCAATGAGCTCAAGGAAGATAGTATCGAGTCCCCTGGTAACTGCCAAACCATCCGAAATATCTACTTGTTGCTGTTTCATGAAAAAGGCTACAGCCCGGTACATGGCTCCTGTATCGAGATAGGTAAAACCAAGTGCTTCTGCAACCTTCCTGCTGATTGTCGACTTACCTACCCCCGATGGACCGTCAATGGTAACGATGACCGGTTCAAAATCAGACATAGCCACACTCTTTTAGACAGATTCGAAACGCCTCGGCAAAGCGCCTGTTTTCGATCATCGTCCCAACATTGATTCGTATAAATTGATCAAAACCATACGCTTTCATCGACCTGACGATAACACCCCTGCGCAGCATGGACTCGTAGAGGACGGTGGCGTCTCCCCTGACGTCAATAAGGAAAAAGTTCGTCTGAGAGGGGTAGCTCCTGCAGCCGCATGCATCAACCCCCGCCATCAGGTATTTCTTGCCTTGATCAACCAGTTTACGAGTTTTTTGGTAAAAATCACCATCTCGAATGGCAGCCTCTGCGGCAGTGAGTGCCAGCTGATTTATATTGAAGGGTTGTCTTACCTTATGAAGACAGGCAGCAATACTCGACTCCATGAGTCCATAGCCAATGCGCAGCCCGGCAAGTCCAAATGCCTTTGAAAATGTACGCATGCAGACAACTCCGCAACGACCCTCCCTGTTTTCGAGCAATGATTTGCTGTCGACCTGCAGGTTGTCTTCAACAAAATCGATATAGGCCTCATCAAGGACAACGACAACATGATCGGGAATCTCGCTGATAAACGAGAGCAAGTCATCTGTAGGAATAAGGGTACCGCAGGGATTATTGGGGTTATCAAGGAAAATGAGCCTCGTTCTTTCAGATGCCAGGGAGAGGATAGCCTCAAGGTCATGTGACATATCTTTTAGTGCTACCACATGATTCTTACCCCCACGAACCTGGACGAATTTCTGATACATTAAAAAGGAAGGATGACTGGTGATTACTTCATCACCCGCCTGGACAAATGCTTTTACCAGAAACTCAATGATTTCATTGGAGCCATTTCCCAGCACCACCTGACTGGGTTCAACCCCGTCTTTTTCTGCGATCGCCCGACTCAGGTAATAACCAGAGCCATCGGGGTAACGATGCAGGTCGGCAAGTGCTGCTTGAATTGCCGTCAAAGCCAGGGGTGAGGGACCGAGTGGGTTTTCGTTGGATGCAAGCTTTATTGAATTGGTAATCCCATAGTCACGCTCCAACTCATCAAGCGGCTTACCTGGGGGGTATGGAGTTATCTCCTCTATATGCTTTGGGATGCGCAGTTTCACTATCGTTTTTTCAAGAAGATGTTATCAGAAATCAGCCATTGCGCCGGCATACTAGGCAATAGGCGGCAAAGATCTCTCGAGGGCAAGACCTCTTTCTATATTATATGCTGCTTTTATCAGGATCCCTTCGTGAAAATGCGGTCCCTGCAGCTGAATGCCAATCGGCAGACCGGCCGAGCTAAAACCGCCTGGAACAGAAAGACCAGGAATACCGGCAAGATTTGTCGACAAGGTGAATATATCGGAGAGGTACATTGCTAATGGGTCATCAATGTTTTCTCCTATCTTCCATGCCGGTGTAGGGGTCACTGGCGAGATAAGCAGGTCACACGCCCCCCAGGCCTTTTTAAAATCATTCAGGATCAGGGTTCTTACCTGGGAGGCCTTCTTGTAATAGGCATCATAGTAGCCGGAAGAAAGGGCATAGGTGCCGATAAGGATCCGTCGCTTCACTTCAGCCCCAAAACCTTGTGAACGGGTATCTTTGTACATATCAATCAAGCTATCCGCTGCCCGATGGCGATTTCCATAGGCAACGCCATCATAACGGGCAAGGTTTGAACTGGCCTCGGCCGGTGCAATAAGGTAATAGACGGCTACGCAATATTCGATATGTGGTATGGAAACAGCAACAATTTCAGCACCTGCAAACCGGAGAGCTTCCACACCGGACATAACAGCCTTTTCAACTTCAGGATCGAGCCCTTCCACAAAGTAGTCTTGCGGAACTCCCACCGTGATGCCATGCATTCCTTCAGTCAAATTAGTTTTATAGTCTTCCACGGGGCGGTCAACAGAGGTCGAATCCTGAGGGTCATAACCGCAGATAGAATTCAGCAGGGTCGCACAATCAGAGACATCCCTGGTCAATGGCCCAACCTGATCAAGCGATGAGGCAAAAGCAACCAGCCCAGACCTTGATACTCGTCCGTAGGTCGGTTTCATTCCGACAATACCGCAAAGAGATGCCGGTTGACGAATAGACCCCCCCGTATCTGAGCCAAGGGAGGCCAAACACTCTCCAGAAGCGACAGCAACAGCAGATCCACCTGATGAACCACCGGCAATATAGTCATTATTCCAAGGATTTGAAGGGGTTGTAAAGGCACAAGTCTCTGAGGTTGAGCCCATGGCAAACTCATCCATTGACGTTTTACCGACAATGACCCCTCCTTGTGCTTTGATTTTTGCAACGACAGTGGCGTCATACGGTGGGATAAAATGTTCGAGAATCCTTGAGCCGCAGGTTGTCTTGACCCCGTTGGTGCACAGCAAATCCTTGATGGCAATAGGAATACCACAAAGCTCACCTCCCTCGCCTTGGGCTCTTTGTTTGTCAGCCCTGTCTGCCATCTCAAGGGCTGACTCAGAATCGTATGAAATGAAGGCATGAACCTTATCTTCAACATCTGCTGTCCTCTTAAGACAGCTGGCAGTCAGCTCTCGCGACGAAAGCTCGCCTGCAGACATACGATCAAGCGCCTCTGAAATGGTTAATTCAAATGGCTCCATGTAACCCCTCTAAAAAGTGACCGCCCTGGCTCGATAGTTTTACACATGCTCGGCACGGCTTATAGGACCCGTGGTACAATAAAAGCTTCCCCGTTATCCTCGGGAGCGTTAGCGAGCGCCTTCTGCCGCTTAAGAGACGGTCTCACCTCATCATCCCTGAAGGCATTGGTAATGGCGAAAGCATGCGTTGTCGGCGCAACCTCAGAGGTGTCGAGTTCTTCCAGCTTGGCCACATAGGAGAGTATGGTGTCAAGTTGAACCGTCATTTTTGAGAGTTCATCCTGATCCAGGTGAAGGCGTGCAAGGTGAGCAACATGTTTCACTTCCTTTTCTGTAATTCTCATAATTTTATATTTCGTCACGAATCTTTCAGATACATTTGTTCCAGGTGTTCTTCTGAAAAAACACTCTCAGTGGGTGTAAAAGCGACAATAGATTGGGCAAAAATATCAACAATGTCAGGATCGAACTGTGAACCAGAACATCGATAAAGCTCTGAGATAGCCTCACCCATCACCATGTTTCTGCGGTAGTTGCGCTGCGAGGTCATCGCATCATAGCTGTCAACAACGATCAGAATCTTGGTCAAATCATCAAGTTGGTTGCCCTTGAGGCCGGCCGGGTATCCTTTGCCATCAACTCTCTCATGGTGATGCCTGATGATAAACTGCTCCTTCTCCATAAACCCGAGAGGCTTGATTATGTTGGCCCCGACGGCCGGGTGTTTCTTAATCAGAGCCCACTCTTCCTCATTGAGTTTTCCGGGTTTTTGTATGCAAGAAAGGTCTATAACCAGTTTGCCGATATCATGAAACTGTGCGGCACGGCGCAGAACAACCAGCTCCTGACTTTCCAGCCCCATGGCAATTCCGAGCATCACCGCATACTCTGTAACACGCATGGTATGCCCCGCCGTGTAGTAATCCTTCTCCTCCATGGCGTTCTGAAGGCTACTCATCAACTGAACAGTGGCATTTTCAAGACTGTTGCTATAAGAAACCAGAAGCCTGTTTTGCTCTTCAAGCTGCTCTGCTTTTTCCCTGATATCGTCTTCAAGGGCTTCTTTATATTTCCGCTCCTGGAGAACGTACATCCTTTTTTCAATAGCTCGGCGGATCTTGACATTAAAAATGTCAAGATCTTCAATGGGTTTTGTTAAGAAGTCATAAGCACCCAGGTTTATTGCCTCAACAGCATAATCCATTGAACCGGCACCAGTGAGAAAAAGCACCGGAATATCAAAGCCCAGTTTGTTTAAGGCGCTAATCGTCTCGAAGCCACCCATGTCCGGCATATTGATATCGAGAATGACAACATCAAAGGAGTCGTCAACGAGTTCGATTACCTCTTTGCCGTCTTCTGCAGTGACAACCTGGTGACCAAACATTTCAAGAATTTTGGACACCGTACTGCGAACCATTTCGTCATCATCTGCGACCAATATCATTGATGTCCGTTCTCTCACCAACGTTTCACCTCATGTTCCTGAGCGATAATTCGTTCTTCGTCGTTATACATTCCAATACCTTTTTGTTGCCTGGTAGGCTCGGTTTACAGCATCATGGGTGGCGCCGGCCTTCAGAAACTCATTGTACTCGTCGGCACTCAGAAAATACTCTGCTCCATCATCAAGGGGAGCTCCGAGAAGTTCAGAAAGAACAGCCAGGGCTCCGTCACGCTGACCCTTTAAATTATATCCTCCCTCCAGGGTCACCAGAACTTTCCCCTCACAGACTTCCTCTGCAAGAGCCACTAAAGAGCGGGTCATATATGAAAAACCGGCCCGGCCAACAGCCATACTTCCCAAGGGGTCTCCGTGATAAATATCAAAACCGGCCGAAATTAACACGAGTTGCGGTCTGTATACCCTGCCGACAGGTATGACGATATCATTAAAAATCGAAGCATAATCAGTGTTTCCAAGTCCGCCCGGCAGGGGAACGTTCAC
>JABDPQ010000192.1 GCA_013042695.1 Desulfobacterales bacterium
TTTCCCAATTCATTTCGGTTGGTTTCATCTTCTTTCCTCTCTTACTGGCCCATCGTCATGTCTTCAACCTTCTCAAGCATAACCTGGCAAGAATCCCATCCGCTTGAGCTGGCATCGTTAAGAGGCAGCAGATGGATAAGGCTTCTTGCATCATTTTGATTGTAAGCAGTGGGGATATAAATGTAGCCGGTCTGAATATTTCTATTAATTGTAACCTTTCTTTCAATTTCCCCTGTGGCTGAGGTGACCCTGACCCGGTCGTCGGCAATCAATTTCATTTTTTCAGCGTCAATTGGAGACACTTCAATTTCTCCTTTGGAATCACAAACGCTTATTCGTTTTGATTGTTCAGTCCTGGTGCCGCTTCCTAAATGAAAACGAAGCGATCCGAAAAGAGCAATAAAGGGATAGTCAGCATCACATAGCGTTTCTTTGCCTGAAGTTACCGTAGAAAAACGGATCTGCTCTTCAGCCTGGTTGTCATTTTTCAGACTTTTCTCCCTGATCCATATCGGGTGCTTGCTGGCGGCTGTATCCAAATAGGCAGAAATAGTAGTACTGATCTCCTTTCTGATGTCTTCATGAGTACTTCTGTACTCGGGAAATCCCATTTTTTCAGCAATGAGACTTAAAATTTCCAAATCTGATTTAGCATTCCCCGGTGGTGATACCGCAGGAGAAAAAATTTGAATTATTCCTTCCATATTAGTAAAACTTCCTGCTTTTTCGGAAAATGCTGCACCTGGGAATACCACATCTGCACCAGCAACCGTTTCATTGTAAAGGATATCCTGGGCGACAATAAATTCCAGGTTTTCAAGTGAGTTTAAACAACGGTCTGGCTGAGGCAGACTGCGGAGAGGATTTTCGCCCATAATATAGAGTGCTTTGAGACTTCCTGCTTCAGCCTTTTCTATCATTTGAAACAGGTCTAGCCCTCTGGTATCAGGAATCTTTGCTTTCCATGCCTTTTCCCAGGTGTGGCGATCTTTTTCATTACTTATCATCAGTCGGCCCGGAAGGGTTTGCGGAACTGTTCCCATATCCCATGATCCCACCAGATTGTTTTCTTTGGCAAGAATATGAAATCCGGCGCCTTTGTAACCTATGCTTCCAGTCATTAATGCAAGGTTAAGAAGCGCTTCCATGGCCTCTTTGCCATTTCGATGCAACATTACCCCGTCGCCGACCACAAAAGTTATCTTTTTCCCTGCGAGTATATCAACTGCGGTTTTGATTGCGTCGAGATCACAATTGGCTTTTTTGACCGTTGTTTCCGGGTCCAGTGAGAGAAGCTGCGTTTTATATTCCTCATAGCCGCTTGTGAAACGGGTAATAAATGAGGTGTCTGCCCCTTGCTTACCAAGAAGCTGAGCGGAGATAAGATTAACGAGCTCAAGATAAAATGTGTCTAAAGAATTCTGCTTTGATAAAGAAGAGGCATACGGGTGAAGCCAGACAGAGGCGCTGCCTGTCAAGTCTGTTTTTCTTGAATTTGCTAGAATTAGCGGGATGCCTTTTCTCACACTTCTTTTCAGATAATAGTCTAATACCGGGGCCGCTTGAGCCGGTTCCGCCCCTAATACGAAAATAATTTCTGCCTGTTCAAGCCCGGAAAGAGGACCGGCAAAAAAGTTAAAACGGCCGGCCTCGTCTGTTCTTTCTTCCACCAAGTCGAGAAAAAGTCTTCCGGACATATAGCCGCCATTGTCCACATTGTTTGTTCCTATAATCGTGCGGGCAATTTTTTGAAAAAGGTAGTTTTCCTCGTTCGAACATTTTGAGGATCCTAGAAAAGCAATACTCTCTGGTCCGTGCTGGTTTTTAATTTCTATGAGGCGCTTTGCGGTGATTTCCAACGCTTCATCCCAGGAGGTTGGCGTGAGTTTTTTTTCCTTGCGAACGAGGGGTTGGGTCAGTCTTTGAGTAGAGTTCAAAAAATCATGGGCAAAATGTCCTCGAACGCAAAGCGTTGCATCATTAACGCTTTTTTCAATGTGAGAGGGATTGACGTCGACAACCTGGTTTTCAGCCACACCGAGCGTCAGGCTGCAGCCAACACCGCAAAAACCACAAATGGAAGTCGACTCCCGTTCTGGCGTGCCCACGAATTCAGCGTTTGCTGACAAAGCACCTGTGGGGCAGATAGACACACATGTGCCGCAGAAGGTGCAGGTTGAATTTTCCAGAGGCAGCTCGTGAAGCGTTACCGGACGAGAGTTGAAACCCCGCATATTATAATCAATGGCACCGGCACAAACCAGCTCGTGATCTGCCCGAATGCATTTGCCGCAGAGAATACACTTAGATAAATCTCGCGTGATAAAAGGATTTAACTCTTCCAGCTTTTTGTAGTTCGGCATTGGATAGAAACGGGTTTCGCCGATACCAAGCTGTGCTGCGATCATTCGCAGATGACAGCGATTACCTTTATTGCACAGGATGCAGGATTCCGGATGTTCTGCCATCATCAGAGAGATAATGTTTCGCCGGTGTTTTAGGATTTGAGGGGAGTCTGAAAGAAGAACCATATCCGGGGCCGCAGGAGTAACACAGGAAGCGAAAAGCCGACCCGTTTGTTCATCTTCCACAAGGCAAAGGCGGCAGGCGCCAAAAGGCTTAAGGCTATGGTGATAGCACAGTTTGGGAATTTTAATACCGTGCGCTTCCGCTGCTTGAAGAATGCTTTTCCCCTCAGGGCAGCTGATCTTTTTTCCGTCGATCGTTAGGCTAATCGTTTCCATGAGGCCTACTCCTCATCTGCGCGCATTTTAAGACAAGCATTTTAATTGGTAGTGGGAATACCACTCATTATTTTAACTTTGCGGCATCCAAATAATGCCTCAACCGCTGTTCTCCTCCTATTGAAATAATGTGTACCCCCTGGCATATATCCTTAAGGCCTGAAACAATATCGGCAAAAATTTCAATACTTGCTTTTTGCTTATCCGGAGCCCGGGCTAGTTTTTTTATGACCCAGTCCGGTACCAGGCCGGGTTTCATATGCCGGTTGAGGAACTGGCCCATTCCTGCTGTCCGAATGATCAACACTTCGGCGATAATTGGGACTCCGAGCGTATCGACGTTTTTAATGAATTTTTCAAATTGGTCCAAATTGAAAACCGGGGTGGTGAGAAAATAACCGGTGCCGATTTTGGTCATTTCCTCCATTTCTTTCATTTCCAGCTCAGGTACGTTTTTTCCCCAGGAGGATTCCACTCCGGAACCCAGGACAAATTCAGCCTTTTGAGCAAGCTCATCTCCCTCTACGGTATGGCCCTGTTTGAGATGATCTAAAACTGATGAGAGCTTTCCGG